>NZ_JBNGPA010000006.1:0-280321 GCF_050589845.1 Carboxylicivirga agarovorans
CTCCCCTCTCCTTCGTCGAGGTACTCCTCCTTGCCAGGAGGAGAGCTGATTTACAGCTTGCAAAACACTATATATGTGAATGTTTGAATCTTTTCGAACACTCGTGCGCTTTGCCCCGGGCTATGATGTGGCAGGCCTACAGCCTGCTATTGACAGCTTGGTAATCAAATCCAGGGGATTTAATCCGTGTAATCCGTGGTCAAAAGGAAGAAACCGTGGTTTCGAAAACCTGCATTTGTCCCCAAGGGACTAATATTTGACTTTTAAAGACAAACAACATAAAACAACATCATTCACAAAAGCTAGTATATTAAAGGGTTTTGTTATATTTGACATGTAATAAGATTCAAATAGTCACAAATGAATTAAGTAATTATTGACACCACATTTGACACCTTTAAAATATTTAGCGCATGAAATACAATACAAAAACATTCGTCAAGTACAACCTAAAGAAGCATAGCGACACTACAAAACCGTTTCAAATAATCCTTATCATCGTTCATAAAGGGCAACGGTTAAGATACTATACAGGAAAACGAATAAAACAAAGTAATTGGGATGCAACTAAGCAACGTGCTAAATCATCCTACGCTACTGCAAGCACTTTAAATAGCTTTCTTGATACACTTGCCAACTTTGTAGAAGACGAATACAACAAGATGAAAATGTCAGGTGAAATCATAAGCACCAATAAAATAAAAGAGCTTATTGAACAACACCAACACAGAATTCCTACAGATGGCATTCTAAAGCACTACGATGAGTTTATAGAACTTTCAAAGAACTACAAAGCAGAAAGTACAGTCAAATCCTACCAATCCAACAAGAGCCGCTTAAAGGGCTTTTATGAAAGCACAAAGTATTCAATGTCATACAATCTTATTGATAAGCATTTCTATGAAAAATACATCAGCTATCTGATAAACGTAAAAAAGCTAACCAATAGCACAATAGCAAGAGATACCAAGTATATCAAGACTTTTCTCACATGGGCTACAGAAAAGGGATACAATAAGAATACAGAGTACCGAAAGTTCAAGTATAAATCAAGTGAGAGTCCGATAATCTTTTTGACGTGGGATGAACTGTTACACCTCTATAATCATGAATTAAATAATGATGCAACTCTAAAGCTAACCCGTGATATATTCTGTTTCGGTTGTTTTACCGGTATGCGCTTTTCTGACATTATGAATTTGAAGCATGAGAACATTGAAGGTGATTACATGAACTTTATTACAGTAAAAACGAATGATCCGTGTTCTATACCATTCAATAAGTACTCAATGGCAATTTATGAACGATATGCAGCTAAGAAGGGTAATGTGTTTCCAACGCTCACCAATTCAAAGATGAATGAGTATCTTAAAGAAATGGGAGAAATAGCAGAACTAAACGATGCAGTACACGTAGTCAGTCATAAAGGTTCCAAGAGAATTGAAGAATATGTGCCAAAGTATAAAAAAATAACTTCGCACATTGCCAGAAAAACATTTATCACAAACATGTTGGTAAAAGGTATGTCAACACAGGTAATCATGGATATTACCACACATAAAAGCTACAGTGCATTCAAGCGTTATTTTAAGGTTGTGGATGAGCATAAGAAAAACGAAATGGATAAAGTATTTGAATAATTATGGGAATAGGTAATGTACCTTCACTGGACGAGTGGATTAGGAGAAGTAAACAAAAGGAAAAAGAACAACTGCAAGACGAGAGAGTTGAAGCACTAACAGCGGAACTTGAAAAACTTGCGAATACTGACAAAACCAAACCAAAGAACACCAATCAGGGAACTAATAAACAAGTGGCATTGGCGTTTTATTATCTTAGAGAAGCTGAGAATTTTAAACGAACAGCTAGCAATAGTGCAGATGCAAGGTTTATTCAGTTTCTAACCGGACGTGATTTTGATGAGATACGCAAAAGGTTAGGTCAACCTTATAAAAGAGGAGAAGACAAAACAGGGAAAGCAACGAAGTCTCTAATAAAAGATTTAGAAGTAATAAAAGCGCAGTTTAAATCAGCAGAGCTTGTGGATGGTATGAAATTGATACAAAAAGATATTGACATTCTAGAAAATGACCTTAAATCCTTTGATGAATAAATGAGGTGTAACATTATTACGTTTCACCCTTCCCCTAAAAACAACAATACGATATTGCATAAAATTCATCTTTTGAAGAATTTCTTCTTTCATATTTCTTCTTGATTTATTTCATCTTATAAACTAATCGCCTCAATAAGTGCTTCGCCTTATTGAGGTTTTTTTGTATAGTTGGGTATACCCAAGCTGCCCCTCCCCACACCTCCAATGAGCTTCAATTTTGCATCGAATCAAAAAATAAAAAATCAATGCATCATGAAGTTACAATTTGAATTAACAGAAGATTTTAAAAATGAGCTTAAACAGCTTTTAAGAGAAGTCATTAATGAAGAGCTAAACAATGTTAGTTTAGACGTTCAGCCGGTAGTGGAAGATAAAGAGCTACTATCAAGAAAAGAAGCCAGTAAATTTCTTGGCTGTTCCCTTACTTCGCTTTACAACTACCAAAAGAATCGCTTAATACCATACCATCAGGTAGGGCGTAAAATTCTTTTTAGCAAATCTGATTTATTAAACCATTTAAAAATTAGTGCCAATTAAAAACGTTTCTGCGTGCTTATAACATAGCAGAACCTGCGCAATTATTGCACAAAGTTATATAAAGAGAATATAAGATGATAGATACAATAGTTTTAAGAATACACAACATTAACCAGTACCCCGAAGCAATAGATGCTTTAATTAAAGAGGGAGAGGGTGAATATTATTCAACAATTGATAATCCGCATAACAAAGAGGTGGTAGATTGTGATACTGGTGAGATTTCAAATGCTCCGCACTTACAGATTAGACAAATATATTATTCGGATACAGATAAAACCTATACACTTTATAGAAATAAAACCCTTACATCATCACACTACTATTTAGGTTATCGCATCAGCTTGGATAAGGATTTTGTGGAGTTTAACTTCTCAATTCCTAAGTACCTGTATGGTACAAATCTAAAGCAGTTTGTACCGCATAAAGAAGAGGGGCAAAATTACAAAGATGGGGAACTAGACTCGTTTGAATTCAATATGAACATTACCTATGAGCGTCTTATTCAGTTTATTCGTGATTTTATAAAGAAGTGGTTCAAGGGCGAAATAATATCTGAATTAGATGTTGAGATAGTTAGATTAGATATATGTTACAATCAAATATTTAATACTAAAGAGGATGCTTTAAAGTATTTGGAATATCAAAAGAAGATTAAAAAGAAGTACCTCAAAGCAACTTCTAAAAACAAGACCGATTGGGGAACATCTATCTTTTTACAAACCGATAGATACGCAGCTAAAATATATCATAAGGGCTCTGAATATTCTAGTAAAGATGGAGAGCGCAAGCATCACTTACAAGTCAACAAAAAACTTGGTAAAGAACAGTTTCCAATACAAAGTAAATACGATAAGGATTTTGGCCATATGCTTAGTGAAGGATTGCAAGACTATTCTGACCGCATATTAAGGTATGAGATAAGCTACAAGAATGCTTATATGAGTGCATTGTATAAGAAGTTTCTATTTGCACCGTCATGCCCAATATTTAAACAACTGGAAAGAGATTTTAAAACAGTTAAAGCACTACAAAGGAAAATTGACACGGCAAGGGAGAAAACAACAAAAATAACTGCTATCAAATACGACCAATTCGAACTTGAAGCTTTTGAAAATCAATTGCGTGATTTGCCTAAGCTGGTTAAATCAAACAGTAAGTTGTATGAAAGCATTTTGAATAAAAGAAATTCATTCCGATTGCAGATAACACCACAGGAAAAAGATGAAAACGCATTTTTAGAATATTGTGGTAAAGATGAAAAGGGAAAATTAATGATTCCTAAAACGGCACTATTCTCAAAAGAGTTACTTGATGAGATGTTTAAGGTATTTGTGGATTTTAAAGACCAGTTTCGCATTGAATCATTAGAGAAATTCACCGACGTTACAAAAAGGGTAATCAATTACAACAGGGATGTAGAGAAGTTTAACAAAGATATTCCGGCAGACTCTAAGCTTCGCAAAAAGCGGATTAATCAAACTTATATCAACTCAATTCTTTTGCACCTGCAATCATATTCTTTCGATGAGTTGGTAGATAATAAAATCATATCAAGACGCACAAAATACTACTACATAAAGGCTCTTGAAGCAATTGGATTAAGTAAAAATCATTTGGCCGTAGATAGTATAGATATTAGTAAAAGTGAGGAATTTGACATTTACCACATTGACAATAAGAAAGTATTAAATCAAATATTAATAAGTAAAAACTAGAATAATGGATAATTTAAAAATGTTATTAGACGAACACATGTTATCATGTAATAAGTGTAATTCAAACAGGAGAAAACTTGATTATGAAGAGTTGCCTATTAAGATGCAGAATGTATTTAAAGAGCTTAGAAACTGTGTAGATTATTATTTATACTGTTCCTGTTGCGAAGAATATTCGATGATAATGAATGATTTTTAAACCGACACCCTTGTTATTTATTTAGCAAGGGTGTTTTTGTTGGTAGGATACCCTAATTGAATAACTTCAATTGTTGAATTAAATAAAGTAAGAATTAGTCAATTGTAACTTTTTTGGAATAAATACATAATTAATATAGATTTGATATGCTTTATATAATACCAATATGGTACGATATAAAGCATATTACGTATATCGACTAGTTAGCGGTTATTTAAAAATTACAACGAATTATACATGAAACTAAAACTAATCTTGTTCTTCTTCATCTTTTTGTCGTTTAATCCATCATTTGGACAAGACTCAAATTCAACGCAGGAAATAGACCGTTATAATTTGAAAAACAAAAGTAATGACCAAAGGGTTAGGCAGTTTCTGACTATGAATAAACAATTGATTGCTTTTCGATGTCACCCTTTTGTAGCTCCTGAAATTCAAGATTCTTTGAAGCAATTTTATGGTATAATTGATTCTATAAGAATTACAAATGACTACAAAACAGACAGTACGATAGTTTGTATTAAAAAAAGTTATTGCTGGGAAATTGATAATGATCTACCTCAGATAAGTAACTATAAAATGCTAAAGAAACTCATTAAGAATAAAAGTAAGCTGACTAATGACGAAAAAAAGCTATTGGAATACTGGGCTTTCTATTCGAAACCACAAAATGCAAGGATAGAAAAATTCATTCACTATCAAAGTTTCACTGATACTGAGAAGCATATGCAGGTAGAATATGAAATAACATTTGATGCGGATTTGAAATATAAAGTCAACATTAAAAAGATAAAAACAACCGCTAACACGCCGCTATAGCGCATAGCAGAGGTGGCAGGGCTTTGGTCGTGCAGGTTCCCGCCTCGATAGTCTCGTCCTCTCGGACGGACAATCTCAACGCAAATCTGCTACAGCGCCATGCGTCCAACCGTTAAAAACAAATACTTATTTGACACCCAAATTGACACCTAATATTTTCAAGTATCTGATATTTAGTTTCTTGTAGATTTTTATACAGTCCCCAAGGGACATCGAATTTCTTCATCGTTTGTTCAATATTCGTTCAATGTTTGTTCAATGTTCGTTCAATATTCGTTCAATGTTCGTTCAATGTTCGTTCAATGTTCGTTCAATCATAATTGTATAAATATTGACAATAATATGATTTATATCTAACTTAATAATGAAGTAATAGTGAGAATGTGTTTTAATTGAAATCAAGCTTAGATGTTAAACCCTAAAAAAGGAACAAAATGGCAGAAGTAAAGGATGGTATCAACGGTAAAGTAAAAGGTAGAGTAGGTAATGCTGTTTTTTATACGATGAATGGAAAAAACATTGTTCGTTCATTACCACAGATCAACAAGCATAAAAAACCTACGCTAAATCAGGAAAGGCAGCGACAGCGTATGAGCCTTGCACAGGAATTATTAAAACCACTAAAAGATCTGATAAAATTAACGTTTGCAAGCCTTGCAGAAAACAGCGCGCCATATCATGTGGCCAAATCCTATAATATGCGCCATGCCATTATAGGGGAATTTCCAAACCAGGAGATTGACTGGACAAAGGTATATTTAAGTGCAGGATCAGTAGAGAAACCTTCTGAATGCATAGTACAAAAGAGGGATGGGGGATTACACTTTAACTGGAGCAAGGGAGAAGGAAAACACAACGATACGCTTGTAGTTATGGCTTATAATCCTGAAAGTAACAGATTAGAATATCGTTTTACCGGCATATCGAGACAAAGAGAAGACTATTTTTGGGATGTGGCTTTACAAGACATGCCCATGCATGTTTGGGTGGCCTTTCGCCGTCAGGATGAAACAGATATAAGTGACAGCTTATACCTGGGAGTGATCTGATAATTCGGGTTATTAACCTGGGGGCAAATTATTTCACACCTCAGTATATTAGAATTTAAGTTCCCAGGTTTGGCCATCGTAAACCGTGTGCTCGCTGTCTTTATTAAGCGTGTGCACTGCATGTGCCTTTACACCTAATGATTCGGGGCTTATTTCTTCAACCAGTTCTTCCTGATACTCGGTCTGACTAAGCTTGACCACTTTGTTAATTTTGATGCAGCCTCCATACTTTTCAAAACAATTTTGCGACGGACGATAAAGCGCTCCGTTTTCAAAATATAACTTACCGGCGGGGCGCGCCACTGAACTATCCGTTACAATTGGATTTTGGGGATGTGCCTGCCACTCATCGTTGATAAAATCATTTGAATAGAAAAGAAACAACTGATCATACGAACCACCGTCATCCATTCTTTTGGAAATGGTAAACAGCCACCACATATCGTTGTAGTACAAAGGTGTAAAATCCAGTAAACGGGCATTTGCCTGTAATATTTTCAAAAACTTCCAGGTATCAGGAAAGTGAGTCGCCTCATATAACCTCAGGCTATTATCGGCTGCCGATTCAGGAATCATATACCAGCTATCATCCAGTTGAAAGATGTTTGGGTAAGACAAGTGAAAATCCTCCTTTACAATGGTAGAATACTCACTTATGGTACTACCACCATTAAGTTTGGCTGCCACTAAATGGCCTTTGCCAGAACCGGCATTGATCTGTTCTACAAATAGATGTTTATCAGTGATAAAAGGATCGGCCCAGCCATCTTTTCCTTTGGGCACCAGTTTGGTAAATTCATTTTGTTCGTTGGTGATTACCACAAACCAACGCTTGTAAAACAGCACTTTCTTAATGCGTTTTATAACTCTTGTTAAAGCTGTTTTGCTCCAGGATAAACTGGTTTTTAATAAGCCCGGACTATTATAACTGACATGCTCTATACTTTCAAGCTTCTTTGTTGAACACCATATACTCTCAAAAGACTGCTTAACAGCAGCTTTGAAAAAACCACTGTTTTTATCGATGCTGTACTCCAGAGTTTGAAACCGGTGCTTCCAGACCACACGACCTTTTGAAATGACCTGGTATGGCCTTTTGCACAGTAGAAAACGCTTCAGGAAATGAATAACGCCATTATTACCATGGTATATCAACTCATGCGGTAAAATGTAGCAGTCTTCCTGCGCAGAGTATTCGCAGTTACCGAAATAAAAATTTACAGCATTCTTTTCTATTTCCCTGTCTGGACTTGCTTTGAAAACAATGTTCTTCTTAAGTCGTAAAGACGCATGAATATCAATTGGCTTAAAAGACCTGAACTTTTGCCGGAAAACCAACTTCTCAATAATAGTAACCGGCCATAACAATTTACTACTCTTCTTTCCCGTGATATTTAAAGGTTTATAGAAGAGATAAATTGTTACATCAGGATAATCATCGGCCAGTTTAGCGATCACTTCAACCAGCCAAGCCGGAAGTACAGTTACCGGAATATGAATAAGCAATGGCTTGATAAGCTCTTTCTTATCTATGTAGTTCAATGTTTTACTGTCCATCAATAAGCCCTTTGATTGATAATTCAGCCCGTTTTTTCCAGGTATAATTCTCTTTCAGATCTTCAAAAGCCTTGTTTGCCAAACGCGTTCTTAGTGCCTCATCAGCGCAACTGTTTAAGGCATCATTCCATTCTTCGGTATTGTCGGGAGACACTAAAATGGCATTGTGCTCATTGAGTACTTCGCGTAAGACAGGCATATCAGAGCATATGATGCATTTTTTTGAAGACATGTACTCAAATATTTTAAGTGGTGACATATATTTCGATGACTCATGCCCTTTGTTTTCAACCCACACCTCTCTTTGGTAGGGAGCTAATAACACATCACATAAAGACCTGTATAAAGCAACTTCAGATGGTTCTACAAAGCCATAGAAGTGCAGGTTTGGCAAATTTGTTAATTGTTTACGCCAATGATCAACATCTTGCTGACGTCCGCCAACAATGTGAAAATCCACATCACGATTGCTCTTTGCCATATCAATGATGACCTCGACTCCCCTTCCCTGGTACAGATGACCGAAATATCCCACATGTAACACGCCATCTCTGCCTTTCCAATTGAGCCCCTTATTAACTTGCCCAACCGGAATATCAGCAGCATCGTGCAATACCAGGCTATCAATGCTTTTCTTAAAATGAAGGCTGAACATTTGCTCCAAGACCTTTGAAATGGCCACAAAACGTTTAAGGTTATTAGCCTGGAATATCCGTTTTAAGAAATGTCCTTTAATACCATCGGCATCGGCAAATGGTTTATGCGCCTCAATTACAAACGGTATTTTGGTATATGACAGGTAAACAGCCGGTAATTCGCACCGTGTATAAACCAGGTCGGCATGAAAACGTTTGGCAAACCTTACCGCTTCCAGGGCAAATAGGTGCATTTTTCCCTTTACATTTCTCAATGGTATTTTCTTTATGGAAAAAACATTTTTAACACCATAATACGAATACACATCGTTTATACCTGCCTCCTCATTGTTAGGTGAATCAAAGGTTAATAAAGTAATATCATGTCCCAGCAGACCAAATGCCTGACACATTTTCATCACATGAATACTATTGGCTGTTTTACTTGGCACAAATGAGTTTGCTATGTATAATATCTTCATATTAAGGCTCTGTAAAAGTTATTTGATGTCTGTCAATTTATTGAAGAACATGAATATCGTTAATAATGAACTCATAAAAACAAAGTCCTTTTTGATAAGGGCTTCAAGATGTTTATTTAAATAGTCTTGATCAAAGCGTTCTTCTATTAATGGGTTTTCTGAGTTAATTACATTTCTTATAAAATCAATATTAGGGCTTTGACACATCCATTCTGCAACATTTTTGTGGCTTCCCTTAAACCAGAAGGAATGTCCTGTTTTTTTATACAGTTTCATATCAGCCCGCCACAAAACATCTTTGACCAAAGCAGCTGTTCCCTTTTCTTTCCCTTTCAGCCCCCATGGACTTCTTTCAAAGCGGACTTTTTGAAGGCTGGTCATCACTTCTGCCGCTGCATCCTTATAGAGGATACGGTCATCCCTCATCTGAAAAGGCAAAGCCAGAGAGAAGTCAACAATCGCGTTGTGACATAGAGGGCTTCGGCTTTTAAGTTGTCCATAATAATCGGTCCAGGGTTCATTCTTATTGAGGCGTCTTTGGCGACAATAGAAATCAAAAGTATCACAGATATCCCCCACGTCATTCATATCCAGAGTTTCCAGAGAAGCCATAAATGCCTCTTTCGCCCGCCCGCTATTCTGCTTCTTATAAACTTTATTGACCAGCTCTGTAACTGCTGGTTTATACAAAGAATAGCAGTACTCATGCTTATCGGTAATAGCTTTGTTTTCAAATTCGGCATAATTCTCAGCCCCATCCATATAGGTAAAGGCATCTAAGAATGTCGATATAAAACCATTGATATTAATATCAAGATCCGACAGGCGCTTATGAGCATCATAGTACCAAGTACTGTACATGGGTAACATGGGTGTTTTACTCATATGTATGCCGGCATAATTAGCTATAAAATCATTGGTACTGATTTGGATATAATCAGTGTTTGATAATCCTAATGTTTCGTTGATCTTCCTGGATATATGAGTCGCGTCCGAGTTATCTGAACCTGTATAGGTATACGATAAAAAGTTTTGCTTTTGCTGACTTGCGAAAAACAGGTTCCAGCGTGAATCGAGCCCGCCCGAATTGGCAACCGCGTATGTCGCATCAGGTTCCACAAAGCATTCTTTAACGGCATTCCGGATCAGCTCTGTTGTTTGCTCCCGGGCTGCTGAATAGTTAGTGATAACAGCTTGGGGTTTATGATGCCAATATTGCTCTATTGACGTAATTGCATTACCCGACAGGTCAATGGTAATGATTGTGGCCGGGGTACAAAGCTTTATCTCATTTAAATAGGTATTCTCCCAGTGCATATATCCAAATTGCAGCAATTGCTCAATGGCCGTTTCATTGACCGATACCTCAGAGAGCTCTTTAACCGCCAGCCAGTAATCATCGGTTATCAGCCAGTTGTCACCCTCCTGCATCAGAAATAAGTCAGCCATACCAAGCCTGTCATTGAATACATAAAGCAATTGCTTTTGTTCATCGGCAAGCCAACCACAGAAACTGCCATTTAATTGCTTAAGAGCTTCTTTACCTTTTTTGTTAAACTCATTAAGAACATGGCTTTCAATGTCGGAATCTTTGATTCCAAATAGAAATCCCTTGAAAAAGAAATTCGACAATTGAAACAGTTCCCTTCGCTTAACTTCCATAAATACTGTATTTAGACTTTGGTTTCATTTCAGTTTTGCAATATTCAATTATCTCGTCGGTAAACTCATGAAAAAGAGGACCTAAAGTACATTGCAACCCTTCCATTCCTATATCAGAGGTATTGGTTTCTATATGCATTACCTTTCCTTGTGCGTCAATAGCTAAATCAAAGCCTAATATACGACAGTAGTAATGAGAGGCAGCTAACTCCTTTGCCAATTTATAAACCTCATCAATAAACGGCGGGGTTCCCATTTCTTTAAATGGCTTTAATCCATTCATTTGCTTAACAACCACACCGCCTATTTTCATTCCTTTTTCAATGAATCGCCCTTCCTTTAAACATACGAAAACGCCACCATTGGCAATATTATCAACACGGCTTTTCTCGGCTCCGATGCGCAAGAAGCTATATAGAATATGTATTTGATTATCTGTAACCGATCGATAGGTATAAACCCGAAAGGTATTTAATGATGATGGATTAAATGCCTTATAAAAAGGGTGTTGCTCAACGGTTTTTTGAACCAGAAAGTCTTTTTTAAACTTTTGCTCCAATAAATCGAGCGATAAAATTTCATTTTTATCATTGACCAGTTGTCCCTCCTTGTTTCTGTCAAACATTTCAACCCCTTTACCGCCATGTATTTCAATTGTTTTTTTTATCACAACACTATCAACACCTGTTAATAAGCCATCAAAATCAATTGATTGTTTTTGAAGCACTTTTTTATCATTTGAGTAATAGACGCCATTAATATTTCTGACATAAATAGCCGGTATATGTTCTGGTTTGTTAATCCAGTCAATTCGGGCTTTATCCTCATAAGCAAGGGCGAACTTCCGATTGTTTAATAGTGGTTCTATAATAGCGAAGTACACATCTGACGGTACAATATTCTCATCAAAATAACCTAAGAAACCTGATGCATTTCTAACGTGAATATCTTTCACCCCGGCGCCAAACACCCCCCACTTTTTTTTATAATTCTTTAAATCTTCAGATGTCAGTTTATACAATACCTGGCCATTTTTAGGTTTAAACTTTTTGGCCAGTTGAATATTCTGCTCAACAAAATGCTCATAATTAAGCACACGATAGGCTTTGCGCGCATATGTAGACAAAAACCTTAACATTTGATATTTAAAACTCATAAGCCTTCCCTTTCAATTTTTCTGGTTAAGTTTTTACTCGTTTCTTACAAAAAGCAATTACTTCATCAGTGTATTGATGAAATAAAGCCCCGTTGGCCTGTTGAATGTTATCAATTCCTAAGTCCCAGGTGTTTACTTCAATTATTTTCACTTCATTTTGATCGGTATATGACATGTCAAAGCCCAAAACCCTGGCATGGTAATGTATTTTGGCCGACTCTACAGCTACTTTCTTTATTTCATCAATACCCGCAACGCGTTCAATTCCCTTGAGCTTAATGCCATTAAATTCATGCACGATACCCCCTTTGTTATTGACACCAAACGACCGCAGATAACCTTCAGGTGTAACACCAACCGCATGGCCACCATATTTCCGGTTATCAACAATACTGCCCGGCGCACCAACTCTCAGTGTTACATTCAATACTTTTATCTGATTGTCTGTAACTGAACGATAAGTCATCACCCTCAAGGTATTTAATGATGAAGGATTAAACTGCAGAAAGAATGGGTGTTGACGGACGTATGTCTGAATAACAAAGTTTGACTTAAAATTGCTTAATAAATAATTCAATGTCAAGTTATCCCCGTTAATATTGCAGTAGTGTTGATTCGTACGCTCAAAGATCTGAATATTCCTGCCTCCGTGTGATTCTACCGACTGTTTAACTAATACTTTGGGGTGTTGTTCCAGTATGACTGATAGATCAACCTGCTCATTTTTAACACCATTGCCATCCACATAAAAAATCCCATGTATATTCCTAAGTAATACCCCGGGTGTATGCTCATGGTATATCCAATCTAACAGTGATTTATCTTCCAAACCGGTAACGTATGGAATATTGTTTAATGCCGGTTCAATATATGAATAGTAAACATTTGCCGGTACAACATTGAAATCGACCTTCCTGAATATACTGGCGATATTTGATAAGTAAACAGAGGCGACCCGGTTATTAAAAATTCGCCATCTCTTTTTGTAGTTTCTGACATCAGCTCTGCTTAGCTTAAACCTGTCGTGCAGTTTTTTATTAAAACGAAGGGCTTTACGACGACATTCAAAATAGACATAAATAAGCGAAAGGTGCTTGTCCAGAAAACGAACGGACCGGGAACCAATAATTATGAGTGAAAAAAGAATATTCATAATCCTGACATTTAATTGAGAAGCCTGATAACAATTCTCATCCAAATCAATAGATATCTTTATTAATCTGCCATACAGCACAGTTCGTCACACACCCTTTACAGCTTAACAACAGTAAATTGCGCCCCCAATTAACCTGATCCTATATTTTAAAACCTATCCGGTCATCGGTTTACATCTTATGAGTAATAAATATGGTACTTAGAGCAGTTAACGAGTCGCTTTTTACAATACTCGATGACCTCATCGGTATACTTGTGAAACAAAGGTCCCAGCATATACTGTTGTCCTTCCATACCAATATCTGAGGTATTTACCTCAATTAACTTCACTTTTCCATCGACATCAACGGTCAGGTCCAGTCCCAGCAGGCGACAATTAAAGTGATGGGAAGCCACCTGTTTGGCAAAATCCCAAATCTCCTCAATTTTATAGGCTTTGCCCAGTTCTGCAAATGCAGGCTGCGTCCCTGCCTGAGTCCTGAATTCACTGTCCTCGGTCATTCCATGTCCGGCAAAGATGCCCTCCTGATTTAAACAAATAAAAACACCTCCGCATGATACATTATCAATTTGCATATTTGGAGCTCCAACCCGCAAATAACTGTAAAGTATATGAATTTTATTATCTCTGACAGAACGATAAGTTACAACACGAAAAGTATTTAAAGAAGAGGGATTAAAAGCCTTGTAATAGTCATGTTGTTCAAGACGTTCCTGCATCAGAAAATCCATTACATGCTTAGACTCCATGTAATCTAAGGATAATTTTTCATTATTTCGGTTAAGCAATACACCACCTTCCCTTTCAAAGATTTCAACACCTTTGCCACCATGCTCTTCTATTGACTTTTTAACAACAACATTATCTATTCCTTGCAATAAGGTATCAAAGTCAATGTCTTCACGCTCAATTACAGAGCCATCATTCTTATAGTAAACTCCATGAATATTTCGCAAATAGATTTCAGGCACATTATCTGTTCCATTTAACCAGTCAATGCGACACTTATCTTCATATCCCAGTCCATATTTTCTATTATTAAGTATGGGCTCAATAATACCGAAATACACATCAGACGGCACAATGCGTTTATCAAAACATCCAGTTAACAGTGTTGAGTTTTTGACATGGCACATGTTACAAAAGCGGTCGAGTTGTCCCCAGTATTTCCGATACTCCAAACGGTCATTAATGGATAACCTGCACTTTCTTTTAATGCCTTTGGGAGTAGAACTTTCAGCCAACCTGGCGTTGTCCAGCCTCATATATTTGTAGCGGGCAACCTTGTTAACCTTTTGGGTAATAGTTGTAATGGTTTTCCATGACCTGTGTCTCCATCTCATGCGAGTGTAAATTAACTGGTTGTAAACTGGCTTAATTCTCAGTGATTATTTCACCAATTCTCTCAATCTCCAATCGGCGTTTTTTTGATGATTTTTCCATTATCAACCTTAGTTGATTGGCAATAAAAAGCATTTTACGCACCTTAGGCATTCGACCCACTCTTGTACCATACAATTGCCTGTAACGTTCAATTTCCTTTTGAGCCTTATCTGATCTTTTATTGGGGCCAAACACTTCTATTGACTTGGATAAATGATGTTCGCGGTAGCCTCCCAGAAAATAAGGGATATGAATAAAACTACATTCTCTCAGGAAACGAGTCCATAAATCAACATCCATTGTATAGTGCAAATCGTTGTTAAGCCCTCCTACTTTAAAATAGATTTCCCTGGTGAAAAATGTTGTTTCCTGCGGGATCTTTAAAAAGTATTTTGATTCCCATTTTTTGAACGACGGCCCTTCGTTCACTCCAATAACTCTATCGTCTTTATCAAGTATTGTGCGATCACCGTAAAATACATGTTCGCTCTTATGCATATTATAATAATGAGCTATTAAATGCAAAGTACCAGAATAAAGTATATCATCAGAGTTGAGCCAGTTCAGCAAAACGCCGCTTGCTTTGTCGAATCCCTTATTAATGGCATGGCTCTGACCATCATCCGCTTCACTCACCCAATAGCTTAAATGTGCTTCATACTTCTTAATGATATCTACACTTCCATCTGTTGAGCCACCATCAATGATAATATATTCCAGATTGGGATAATTCTGATTAAGTACCGATAGGATTGTTCTCTCAAGAAACTCCTCCTGGTTATAAGAAGGCGTAACGATTGTTATTTTAGGATAATCAAGGTTTTCCAAAGCTCTCTTATTTATTTGTTATTTCCTGGTATAGTTTTATATGCTTTTGTGCAACTGCCAATTCCGAGAAGTTGTCAAGTATAAGCTTTCGACAATTGTTTAATAACTCAGACTGATCAGCCTCAAATAATACGTGCTTTATTCCCGCCACAAAGTCTGAAGAATCAAAAGGCATAGCCAGATATCCATTTACCTTATGCTTTACCATGTCTTTGATACCTCCCCGGTTATATGCCACCACAGGCGTTCCGCAAGCCAATGATTCTAAAATTGTGTTTGGTAAATTATCTTCTTTTGAAGTTACAACAAATAGATCAGCACTGCTGTATATATTGGCTAACTGCTCCTCATTGTTTATAAACCCCATAAATTTAACCGGGAATGGTAGGTTCTGAAGCTCATTATTTTTATCCGAACCAAAAACCATTAGTTCTATTTCATTGGCAATGCTTTCATCATTAGCCAACAACCTCAGGCCTTCCAACAGGTACTTTCCGCCTTTTCGCTCATCATCCAATGAATTAACAGCACCAAAAAGTACGCGTTTTTTATTGTTTTCCTTTTCCTGAACAGGATAGGGTTTATAAACATCGGTATCTAAACAATTAGGGATGACCTCAATTCGCACATTTTGAGAAAAAATTGCACTTTCCTTTGCTTTTTCAGCCATCCATGAACTCGGGCAAACGACACTGACATCAAGATTATGGATAGCTTCCATTTTCTTTTGATGCAAGTGGCTTGTAAATTGTTTGTTTTTTCCCTCCAAAACAGAAGGGCAATCAGAACAATTGCTCAAATACCCCAGGCACTCACCCGTATAATGACAACCTCCGGTAAAAGCCCACATATCATGAAAGGTCCATACAACAGGCGTATTAATTTGTGCTAATTCACCAATTGACAAGAAATTATCATTTATCCAGTTTAGATGAATCACATCTGCATTATGTGATAATAATCCCTTCTTTAAATTATATCTGTTGTTGGCCGAAAGCGACCAATAACCGCTTCCTTTCTTAACGTGCTTATGAATATACGCCCGCTCTTTCCTGTTAATATAGCGGTGGTACTTATCTTTAAGCCAGCTGTGGTTAAAACTGATATAATCAGTTTGCTCCGGCCTGGTCCTGTCAGCCACTAATTGTATGTCTAATCCTGCTTTTTTAAGAGCATTATAATTTCTAATAGTTGCTCTGGCAGCACCACCTTTTTCTGTTGTTGCATTCGTTATTAAAACCTTCATAAGCATACGATTTAGAAAGATTAATAATTAGTTTTTATGCATCCCAAATACCTTTGGCTTTACCGTTTACTATTTTGAAATATTGAATTGGATGTAGAATAGTTCCAAACAGTAAACAAATGATAGTGGCAAGGATAACACCATTAATACCCATCTCCATATTACGGGCAAGAAACACTGACAAGGGAATATTAATAATACTTGTAAAGACAGACATATAAAGCTGCATTTTGATTTTGCCTACTCCATTAATGAAGTAAACAAAGATGTTATTCCATGAACGCACCATAACATAAACCATCATAAGAACAGATAAGCTAAATGGTACATCCACCTTATCGCCTAACCATAGTTGATAAACAAATGGAGATGCAATTAACATGCTCAACAAGGTTAAAAATACTGCAGTCAATATCTTCATCAACTTCCTGATTGATTTTCGCACCCACGTTATTTCTCCCCTTACAAAAGCATCGGTAAAGGCCGACCAAAACGGACCAAGTATAATAGAAAAGCCCATTTCAACAATCCCAAAGTATTTACGAGCAGCACTATAAGGTACTACATCTTCAGGACCAAATAAACGTGTGATAATCATATTATCGGTTGCAAACAATACAATGACAGCTATCTGTACAATGAAGAACTTGGCCCCCAGACTTGTTAAGCCCTTAAGCATCTTAATATCAATATACTTAAAAGATGGTTTTAACTCTTTATATCTACCCTGATAATAGTATAATGAGAACAGCGTAAGAATAACAACAGGCACGCCACCTGATATACTGATCACATACAATAAGGAGGATGAAGTATACTTTATTAAGGCCAATACACCCAATAGAAAGAAACTGCTAAAAAGGAAGTCCATCATATCGCTAAATGCAGGGCGCTGATCGGCTTGCAAAACCGTACGAATTAAAGTTAAGATAAATCGTAAGCAGAAAAATCCGACAAAAGCGAGTAAAGACATTCGCAGCGTATCAGGATCGGCTTCCGGCATATTAAACACATGATTCCAGTCAACCAGCAATATTACAGGTAAAAGAAGAAGAAATAAGGAAACTGAAATAATAGATATAATGAAATAGGTACTGCTTACATACTTTTTCGACGAAAGTAAATCTTCTCTTGCCAGACTTTCAGCCAACTTATTGCGTAAGCCATTGCCCAGGCCAATATTAAAAAAACTCAACCATCCTGTAAAAGATCCAATGGTTAGCCAAACGCCATGCCACATATTTCCCAGATAAGACAAGATCAATGGAAAGCGTATATAACTAATCCCTAATCCTAAGCCCTTTACAACAACAGATAATGCAACATTCTTTTTTAGTAAAACAGAACGAGCATCACCTTTATTAATAAGGTTTAAAATGCTATTTCGAATCTTCTTTAGCATGAGGTAATTTATTCTGATGATAATATCGATCAAAAAGGAAAGACATCATTATACCATAGGTAAATATCTGATAGGTTACTAATGTGACATTGGCCCATAAAAAAACAAGAATACCAACTAAACTTCCCCAATAAGCCGTTCGAATTGCCGTTCTTCTAAAGCGAAAAAAGATGGATAACCAAAATCCAAATACAAAAAAGCTTCCTATTATACCATAAGAGTATAAGTGCGCTAAATAACCCACATGAATTTGCGAACTTCGCCCTGCCAAAGCAACAATAACTTCGTTTGTCAGGTGCACTCCTGTTCCAAACCATGGGTTCCTTCCAAAAAACTTCTGGAATATTTCAAATGCCAATAATCGCGTCGATGCCGAGTCAGCTAATAAACGTTGCTCAACATATCCCTCCACATCAAAACCTATCAGATTTAAACCGATGGCAAGAAGCAAAAGCGCTGCCGGAACAGATACACCGATTATAAGAGCTGTTCGCCATTTATTTTTGGCAAGCATAAACACAGGCAATAGGGTAATAAGAAATCCCAACTGTGCATATCTCGAATTATTAACAAATACAACAAAGAATGCCATTATTAGATACAGGTATGGCACACGTTTTTTCACCATGCTGTAATAGGACATCAAAATACCAAATACTGGTAGAAAAGAGATACTAATATCGTGCATCCCCAGGTAACCAAATATTGATACTCTCCTAATCCTGAATGAACTATAATAAGAGCCCATTCTCCTTGCATGGGCTGATATCTCATCCGGAGTGAAAAAGAAGGGTTTATCAAAAAATTGAATCAGTGACACCAGAAAGGCCAGTATCACAGTACCTTTAAAAATAAGTATCAGGTACTTAAACAGGCTATCCGGCATTTTATAATTATCGACCAGATAGATCAGAAAGAACATATGAAGGGAGGTGTTTACAAAAAAATCATATACATACCCTTTACGAATAACTGTTCCCTGTGTATGTACCAAATCTGTTACTAAATAAAATATATAAACAAAAAAGGCACCTAAGAGAAGTGTGTCAAAATGTGATTTGTTAACTCCCTTCTTAATTAATAAAAGGAGTGACAATAATATCAAAGACCCACCATATAACCTGTTAAATCCTATATCTATTGTTTCATAATCAAGAAATATAACAATAGGAGCAAAAGCAACTACCAAAAAGTATACATATATCAGGTTAGTGATTTTAAACATTCTTTTTGGCGTTTTGCTTTAAATAATACGATGAATAGTTGTAATATCTATTTCTGGATGCCTTAACACCATTAAGCAAAACCGTAACTTTCTTTCCTAAAGAAGTTTCTAACTCATTTAACACTTCTGTAAATTCCTTTTTCAAGGTATAATTAACCCTTAATACAACCATTACCAAATCGGCCATGCGTCCCAGCGATAAGCTTTCAGCTGTCACCGATGTAGGCGCCGTATCTGCAATGATGTAATCATACCTTTTTCTTAACTCCTGAAGCATCTCTCTGCAATCCTCTGATTCTACTAATTCAGATGGATTTGGAGGCAAAGGACCGGTACCGATATAGTGAACATTGCTTCCCTCCTGCGCTTGAATGACATCTTCTAAGGTTAACTGTGAAGAAAGGTATTCGGATATCCCATGTTCTTTTCTTTCAAAAAAGTTATGGCTCAAATCTCCTTTGCGTAAATCGAAATCCAGAATTACCACTTTTTTACCCAATGCGCCCAAGGCATGCCCCAGGTTATAGGAGCAAAATGTTTTGCCTTCGCCTGGCATGGTAGACGTAAATAAAATAATTCGCCCGTTTTGCTCGTGCTGCCATGTCCAGAAACCAAGATTAGTACGCAACTTTCTAAATGCCTCGGCAGCTATCGGCTGGTCAACATTTTCCTCAAATAACTTTTTATCACCATTAGCGCTTAGATAAATCTGTCCTAAAACCGGCGAGTCGAATCCTAGTCGATAATCATCAATATCGCTCACTTTTTCAAAATATGCTTCATGAATAAGCATATATATTGTAGGTAAGAGAAGCCCCAGGAATAACATTAGAGCAATATTCCTTGACTCTTTTGGAGCTTTCATGCCTTCATAAGCGGGATAATCTATGATTTCAAAATCAGGCAAATTGGATGCTTTAGCAATTTGTGCTTCTGATCGTTTCTGAATCAGAAATGTATATATTTCATCATTCAGCCTGAAGTTTCGCTCAAAAGTGGTTAAGTTACGTTGTGTTTCTGGTAAACTATTCAGTTCTGAATTAAGCGTACCCAACTTTTGCTCTAACTGTTGAAGAGCCAGGCGTGACGCATCTAATTCATATTGTAAGTTGACCAGAATAGTATTCTTCAGATTGGAAATTTGAAAATTTAACTCTCGTAACTGCGGACTTTTAGCCTGTCTGTTTTCCAATAAATGATTAACGCGACCGATTAAATTAATATACTCATTCAAAAGGTCATTTAACACCTGGTTGTTAAGATCAGAAATGACCGTAACTGAGTGCGCTGAAAAATCATCATCCTTCTGAAAGTTTTCATTCAGAAACTCCAGGTTATTAATATGAGCCTCCATCAGGTCTTTTTCATTATTGATAGTCCGAAGGTTGTCATAAATCTGCCCTGCCTTAAGATTTACATCGACAACTTGTCTTCGGGTTTTGAAATCCTGTAAGGACTGTTCGGCCAGGCTAAGTGAGTCAAAAACCTCATCGAGTTGTTCATCAATAAAATCGATTGTAGAAAAAGCAATATGGTTTTTACGCTGTAGGTCGTGTTCTATGATTGTCTCAACATATTTATCCAGAAAGTCTTTTCCCTGCTGGTAATTATTAGCCACAAGACTAATGTTAATTGCCGTGGCATCAACTTGTGTAGCTTCTATTAACAGGTTATCCTTATAGTCATTAACTAATTGTCTTTTACTTCGCGTTACAAAAAAGAACTTCTTTTTCTTGATCTTCTCAAGGTTAACACCATCCTTTAAAAGAATGGTAAAATTGAAGTTCTCATTTTCAACAGGATCACCAAACCTATAGGTATGTTTGTATTCCCAATCAAAAACTTCATTTTCATTTCTACCCGAAATATAGTTATGAAGAGGTGCCTCATCCACTTCCACAGTGAGAGTATAAAGCTCCTTTGAGAGAATTTCGATGTGCATCTCAACACCGGTCAGCTGAAGATAGTTACGATCCAGAATTACCTGAAAGGGCGAGGAGGTATATAAGTTCTCATCATACAACAATTGCTTTTGGTAATAAAACACACTAAAATTAAGCTTGTCAAGTACCTTTTCAAGCAAGGGTCGGGCATTAAGTGATATTAAACTGTTCTGAAACGTATTTCGTCCACTAAACAACTCTGAACCAGGCATGAAACTAGTAGGATCTATTGTATTGCGTGCATTTTCATGTACAACTACTTTTGATCCGATACTTACCATCGGTTCTGAAAACTTGTTATAAACAACTCCAATACCAATGGAAATGATAATAGAAATCAGATAAAGCTTCCAGTATTTTGTAATTTTACTTACAATGCCTTTTAAATCATTTATTTCTTCAGTACCTGTGCTCATAGTATTAGTTTACGTACTCCATAACTAAAATAATTGTTGTCAGGGATGACAATAACAAAGCATATGGAAAAGTATCAATTCCCCATCTTCTTCTCTTAAGTGGCTCGACATACACCACATCATTGGATCTTAAATAGTAGTAGGGGGAGTCGAAAATTGTCTCTGTCGTTAAATCAACAATTGCCTTTGTTGTATTGTTCTCATCTTCACGTACAATAACAACGTTTTTTCTATTACCAAATTCCTGTATATCACCTGCCATTCCCAGGGCCTGGAAAATGTTAATATGGTCGCTGGAATAATAATACCTGCCAGGGCGATTGACATAACCAATCAATGTGATACTTTTATTAACGAAGTTGATTTTTACTGAAGGTTGATACAGGTAATCTTCAAGCTGCTTTTCCATATAATCAGAAGCTTCTTCAATACTTAGCCCTGATATCTTGACTTTCCCGATTACCGGAAGGTTAACATTACCATATTCATCTACTCTATATGAAATGATGGATAATGCTTCTGGTGTTGTCGTATTGTAGAATCCACCGCCCCCTTGTGCCTGAAGAAAGTTAGCTCCTTCCCGGTCAGTACTAAGCACCTCAATATAAACTTCATCAAATGGTTGAATAATCTGTCGGTTCTTTTCTATATTGTACTCTGTATCAATATATTTATCTTCAATGTCGTCTTGAAAATACACTATCTCCTTTTGAGGAACACACGCTATACAACAAACGACAATAAACAGTAAGGGAAAGATTCTTTGCATGTAGTTGATAATTAATTTTTAGCCAATAACTAATTTATAAACATTTCTGAGCAATAACTTCTTTATTTTATTAACTCCTGATATTCCTTCACCAACTGTTCAATTATTTACATGAGCTAATGAGGAGCTGGATAAAAATAAAGGGGGCAGAATGCCCCCTTTACTATTCCAGTACATTGGATTAATGCTTAATAAGTACTTTTTCAACTTTGCTTGCTCCTGATTGAGTTGTATAGCGAATCAAGTAAACACCATCCGGCAGATCTGACACCGTAATTGATTTTACCATGCTATTATTATCCAGAGCCTTGACAAGAGATCCGGTTGCATTATAGACCCTGACATTGGAAATTTCAACATTACTCCTGATTTCCGAATCAGCAGGTACTGGATAGAATTTAGCACTTTCTGCATTTAGCTCATCAACAACTGTCGCCAGTGAAAATCTAACATCAAGCACTGCATCTTCTGTTAATCCCTGTATCAGATAAATAAATGATCCATCTCCGTTTTCACTGAGGTCAGAAAGGCGATCAACCCCTCCCAGGGTTATACCACCTACAACATTACCAGCTTCAGGTGTAATGGTTACCTCAAGGCTTTCTCCATCATCTATCTGCTGGTCACCTTCATGACTAAGAGCACCTCCGTTTCCTGCTACAATCGTAACCACATTGAAATGGATAAACTGTACCTGCAGCAATGCAGCTTCCGTTAAATCACTGACAATATAGGTATAAGTTCCATCCATGTTGTCGGTTAAGCCGGCAGTTACATCAATACCTTGCAACACAAGTGAACCAACGCGATAATTACCTTCATCAGGTGTAATGGTTAACTCCAGGCTTCCTCCATCATCAATCTGATAGGCACCTTCATGACTTAGAGCACCTCCGCTACCTGCTGTTATTGTAAGAACATTGAAATGAATAAACTGAACTTCCAGCATGGAAGCTTCTGTTAAATTACTGACAATATAGGTATAAGTACCATCCGTGTTGTCGGTTACGTCGGCAGTTACATCAACTCCTTGTAAAGTAACAGAGCCAACACGATAATTACCTTCATCAGGTGTAATGGTTACCTCCAGGCTTCCTCCATCATCAATCTGATAAGCACCTTCATGACTTAGAGCACCTCCGCTACCTGCTGTAACTGTAAGAACATTGAAATGAACAAACTGAACCTCAAGCATGGAAGCTTCCGTTAAATTACTGACAATATAGGTATAAGTGCCATCTGTATTGTCGGTTACGTCGGCAGTTACATCAACTCCTTGTAAAATAACAGAGCCAACACGATAATTACCTTCATCAGGTGTAATGGTTATCTCCAGGCTTCCTCCATCATCAATCTGATAAGCACCTTCATGACTTAGAGCACCTCCGCTACCTCCTGTTATTGTAAGAACATTGAAATGAATAAACTGAACTTCAAGCATGGAAGCTTCCGTCAAATCATTGACAATATAGGTGTAAGTACCGTCTGTGTTGTCGGTTAATTGTGAAGTCACATCAACACCTTGTAACATAACGGAACCAATGCGATAGTTAGCTTCCGGTGTAATTAAAACTGCCAGTTCCTCGCCTTCTAATAATTCAGTATCTCCCATCGGATTGGTAACACCACCAGTTCCTGCTGAAATGCTTAGTACTTCAAACTTAGTAAATACAACATCAATAGTAACATCTGCAGTAAGAGCACTAACTTCATAGCTATATGTACCATCAGGGTTAGCGGTTACATCAGCCATAACATCAAGACCATTGGCTGAAATTTGTGTGAATTTATAACCAATGCCTGGTTCAATATCGATAACTAAGCTCTCTTCTTCAAGCAGCTCATTAACACCGATATTCGATACTGTTCCTCCCATGGAAGCACTAACAGTAGCAGTATTGAATAAATCAAACGTTGCCTCAATTGTTAAATTCCCTGTTACTCCTGAAATTAAATAATTATACGTTCCATCATTATTATCAATAACATCTCCAATCGACTCAACGGTAGCTCTGAGCAATGATTTGAGTTTATATCCTTCATCGCGTGTTAAAGTCAGGTTAATGGTATTACCTTCCAATATTTGCACATCTCCTTCATGCGATGCCATTCCTCCTTCAGACAGATTGATTGTGACCGTATGAATAAGTGCAAAATCAACAACAATAGTATGAGCTGAAGCAACTCCAATGATGTCGTATGTGTAAGTTCCGTCACCATTATCAACAACATTCTCTATTTCTTCTACACCATCGACCATAACACTTCTTAAACCGTAACCATTTGACGGATCTAAATCCAGGCTAAAATCGAGCCCTTCAAATACAGTTGTTATTCCTTCAGGTGATACATCTCCACCAACATCGCCTGACACATCAATATCATAAGCGGTCAATGAAATGAACTCAACAGCTATGTTAAGATTACTCTGAACATCACTATCAGTAAAAGTAAATACACCGGTATCTTCAACAAGATCGGCTAACCTGTCAACATCATTTACTGTAAATGTATGAATCTGATAATTGGCATCAGGTGTAAAATCAAGCGTTAAAGAACCTCCCGGCTTAAGATCTATCGGTCCGGCTTGAGAAACTGAACCATTACCTGTTGATAAAATTGAAGCTCTGTAGTACAGTAACTCGTATGCTCCAATATCAATTCTATCCTGAATGACACGATCATTATCAGCCAGATCATCATCACCCAGTCCAAGAGCTGATATATCGGCTACTCCCATATCTGTCAATGGGCTTCCGACATTAAACTGCCAGTCAGCCAACATATATTGTTCTCTTTCCGTCGTGTTTTCACCTCTGCCATATGTAGCTGACGGCGCAGTAAACTGAGGACCATCTGCCTCAGTATTAACGAGGTTAAGGCTAAGCATATCTGTGCCTACTGTCAAATCTGTTAATCCACCTACTGCACAATTGGTATAAGCTCCACCATCGGCAAAACGAACTTCATTTGATGCCTCGCTATCCCGGCATATATTGCCCCAGATAACCAGGTTGGTAAATTCGGCTCCATCATAACCATAGACGCCACCACCGCTTGTCTCTGCGTAGTTGTTTACTACGGTACAGTTTATCCATATACCTGATCCGTGGGAAAATAATCCACCTGCATCTTCCCAGGATGTATTGTTGGCTATCAAACAATTTCTGAAAGTTCCTCCATTCGTTGGCACACCTTCGTCTTCACTGGGGTATGAGTACACTGCCCCCCCTTTTGAACCACAAAAATTATTGATCATCACACAGCTTTCAACTTCACCTGATGTACTGCAGATGGCTCCACCGGAACCTTCACTACGATTATAGTTGAAAATACAGTCTGTTACAATTGGGTTTCCAAGGTGCAGATAAATACCACCTGCCAAAGCTTCGTCTGAATTATAAACCCTTGTAACATTCTCTAAAAAAGTACAGTTTGTAAAAATCCCTCCTCTATAGGCGTAAACGCCTCCTCCTTTATTCGCCTCATTATCTACCAGCGTAATATTCGTATAAGTACCCCCATCTCTGGTCTGAATTCCTCCTCCACGACTATTTCGTCCTGTGCCATTTGCAAAACCCTTAGTGATGACTACATCAGAAAGCATAGCGCTATTCGCAGTTTTATCGTTGCCATAAACAACGTGATATGCATTATCTGAATCATCATTTTCGACACCAATATCTCCACTTAATATGGTTGCATTCGCCTCCTGGTAGCCATAATTTGCTCTATCTCCAGGATTTTCTTCCCCATTAAAACCACCAATAATTGATACATTATCCCGCATCATAAAACTAAAGCTTCGTGCTGCCTCATCTGCATCATATAAAGGATCTGTCGGATCTACGTTATAATAGTTTTCAGTTGGATAGTATGTTCCTGAACCTAACCATACTTCTCCGCCTCCGGCTTCAGCAACAGCATGAATAGCTGCCTGAACATCAGAAGTTGCGTTGGCCCATGAATTATGAGCTTCAACACTAGTAAAAGCGTCTCCGTCAGTTGTAACATAGACGCGTTCCTGGGCATTCATTAGCCCCACCAACATTATACAAACGAGTACAAAATATCCCCTCTTGTTTAGGTATAATTTTCTCATAATTATTAATTTTAGGATGATTTGATTAATCAATTTATGAGAAAAGAAATCGAAATGTGGGATCTTTACACTAACGCAGTAAAAATGTTGGCAAACTGCTGTTTAGGCATGAGAAATGTGTTTTTTTCAACATTATTCTTGCACCTAAACTCTTTCAACTGATTTGTTATCAATAATTTTATACCCAATATTGACTTTTCCTGAGCTAATGGATTTTAGTTTTTTGTTAAGAAAAAGCCTGGATAAAGGATTAAGGTAGTCAATGAACAGCTTTCCTTCAAGGTGATCGTATTCATGTTGAATAATTCTGGCAGCCATACCTTCAAAAACTTCGATATGACAATTCATTTCTTCATCCTGATATGACAATTCGATACGATCAGGTCGTTTAACTTGTTTGTTAACTGTCGGTACACTAATACAGCCCTCATTCATCCATACCTTCTTATCTGAAAGCACTTTCAATTGCGGATTTATAAAGGCTTGTCTGAAGCCCTTCAATTCGGGAAACTCGTCTTTGTAGACATCTGCATCAATTACAAATACACGAACACTTTTAGCCACTTGCGGTGCCGCAAGGCCAATCCCATCGGTTCGGTACATAGTAGACCAAAGATCCTTAATAAGATTTTTAATATCGGGATCATCCTTAGAAATAACCTTGGCAACTTTTCGAAGAACAGGATGTCCGTATACAGCAACAGGTAAAATCATTTTATCTGTTTTGTTCCATAAAGGTTTGTAATATGATAGTGGCACTCACCTTGTCAACCAGGGCTTTATCCTGACGAGCTTTTTTCTTTAATCCTCCATCAATCATTGTTTGAAAGGCCAACTTAGATGTAAAGCGCTCATCAACCCATTCAACAGGCAGTTGAGGGAAATTCTTTTTTAAACGATTAACAAAGGGCTTTATGTATTTCATTGACTCAGACTCCTGCCCATTATTTTGAGTTGGATATCCAATGATTATCCGTTCCACATCTTCATCCTGCATGTACTTTACCAGGTAATCGTATAATTCATGAGAAGCCACTGTTTCCAAGCCATTTGCAATTATTTGCAAAGGATCTGTAACAGCCAAACCACTTTTTTTACGTCCGTAATCAATTGCCAGAATTCGCCCCACTGCTATTATTTTTTTGCAAAGTTAAGCTTTCTGTTGCAAAAAAAAGAAACCTTAATGAATCAAGGTTTCTCTTTCTAAGCTGTTTCGTATCTTTTATGCCATCGATTGTTCCTTTCTTTTGAATAATGGCCCTCTCTCGAAAATCAATTCTTTTAAGTATAAAAAGAAAATGTAATACATCATGAGCTCTGAGAACTCACCAATATTCTTTTTAAATCCGCCATCAGGAAAAATCTGCCAATCAACAAGCAAACGTGGAACCAGATATGAGAATATTGTAATAATCGCTGTTACGATTATAATTTTACTCGGAATAAAAAAACGGATGTATTCATTCTTAATTCGATCAACAACTAACGGTCCAATAATAAATAACAAAGCCATTAAAGGATAAAAAGGTCTTTTAAACAAACGAGCATTATTTCCGAGATTATGCAAATTTTTGGCACCTGTCAAATCTCTAAATAAAGTATTGGATTCACCTGTAAAATATTGCACGTAATGTAAGCCATAATCTATTTCTTCGAGAAAGATAAATAGTGTAAATAAAGACAGAAAGCCTAATGCTAACTTTTCAATCATTGGTTCCTTATACCTGAAGCCCCTCAGACTATCTATAAAAATAAGAAGCAGAACAAAAAGTTGCAGGTTTTCAACAATGCCAAGTTCCCAATTTACAGTTGGACACACCAACTCCATGGCCCATTTTACACCAGAGAAATACATTGTTATCAATGGAATAAGAACAGCTAATGGTAAGATCCAATACAAGAAGTGCTTCTTTTTAATATCATTCATAATCATAGCATTTAGGTTATCGGGTATGTTCTTTCTCTGGAAGATTTGCTGTTATTACACTTTTTAGGCAAACATTAATAATCCACAAACCTTCAGCAATTTATTAATATATATATAAAATATCACACTTGACATTATCGGTTTTTTAACAATATAAGGATTAAAAAATGAATTTCAGCAAAAAACACCCATTTACATTTGCCTAATATTGTGACACTTACATATGTAATCGTTTTAAATACAAGCTACCCCTGTAAAATAACTGTTTTAATTCTGTAACTATTTCTCATTTTAGCAGACTAATAAGATGTAACAATATTTGAAACCTTGAAAAAAGAAGATCGATTCAATACAATCATTTTAGAAAATGATGAACGCATACGGCGCATTTGCCGTTATCATAACTCTAACCAAACTGACCGGGAAGATATGTACCAGGAGATATTGGTTAATATTTGGAAAAGCCTGGACAACTTTAAAGGGGAATCTAATATCAATACATGGATTTATCGAATAGCCGTTAACACCTCTTTAAGTTACACAGGGAAATCATTTAAAAAGATGAAGTTTCTAATTGACGGGGATACGCATAATCTAAATGCTTTGATTGATGAAGAAGCAATGGAAGAAAAGATGGATCTTGAAGCAAAATTAGAACAGCTTCAGCTGGAGCTAAACACCCTCTCTGTAATTGATAAGGCTCTTGTATCACTTTTATTAGAAGAATTAAGCATGAAAGAAATAAGCCTTATTATTGGAATATCAGAATCCAATGTAAAAGTTAAAATCCATCGGATTAAGGCTCAACTTAAAACCCAATTAATCTATTCAAATGATGAAAACAGATAGTAGCATAGACATACATCAACTTGTTAGCAAACTTAAAAACGAAGATCAGAAATACTCCAATTTAAGTAGAAGAATGCAGGTAATGTACATGGTGCTAATCCCAGTATACTTATTTTTGATTATCGTTCACATCATTGATGGCAGCTCTGGCTTTGAAATATTAAGTAGTATATGCTTTTTACTGGGAATGGTTAGTTTTGCAGTTTTATTCCATAACTACCACAAGGAATACAAACTGGTTGATTATTCGCAACCAACTGTTCTAATGCTAAAAAAAGCAGTTAACAGATACCAACCGATCACAAAAAGAACAATATGGACGATACCTGGTATTTTGTTTATTGGTGCCGGACTTAGTTTAAAAACCTCTTTAGGAGAGACCATAATTATCCAGGTCATTTTCTGGGTGAGCATGGTGCTGGCCATTTTTATTGGTCTTCTTTGGTGGAAAAAACGTTATAAACCCATTAGAGATTCAGCCCTGGCAATGTTAAGAGAATTAGAAAATTAAAAAAAGAGGCGTTCCATAAGGAACGCCTCTTTATATATCAAGTCGTTATTAACAATTAACGAAGGTTTGCCTGAGCAGCAGCTAAGCGCGCGATAGGCACACGGAATGGAGAACAAGAAACGTAATCCAAACCTGTACGGTGACAGAATTCAACTGACGATGGCTCACCACCATGCTCACCACAGATACCTAACTTAAGTTCCGGACGAGTTGCACGACCTTTCTGACATCCTGTTTCCACTAACTGACCAACACCTGTTTGATCTAAAGCCTGGAATGGATCTTGCTTAAGGATACCTTTCTCAATGTAGATAGGTAAGAATTTACCAGCATCATCACGAGAATATCCGAAAGTCATCTGAGTTAAGTCGTTTGTACCGAATGAGAAGAATTCAGCTACTTCAGCTACCTCATCAGCTGTTAATGCAGCACGAGGAATCTCAATCATGGTACCAACCATGTAGTCAACTTCAGTTCCTTTTTCTTCGAATACTTTTGCAGCTGTAGAGCGGATGATTTCTTCCTGCATCTTCAACTCTTTAACAGTACCAATCAATGGAACCATGATTTCCGGCTTAGGATTCAATCCTTCTAATTTTAAGTCACAAGCAGCTTCAATGATAGCGCGAGCCTGCATCTCAGTAATTTCAGGATAAGTATTTCCTAAACGACATCCACGGTGACCTAACATTGGGTTGAATTCGTGTAAAGACTCAACTTTTTCTTTTACAACCTCAACAGCAACACCTAACTTCTCAGCCATTTCTTTTTGTGAAGCTTCATCGTTTGGAGTAAACTCATGCAACGGTGGATCCAGTAAACGAATAGTTACACCATATCCGTCCATAGCTTTAAGAATTCCGTGGAAATCTTCACGCTGGATAGGCAATAATTTAGCTAAAGCTTCCTTACGACCTTCAACTGTTTCAGCAAGAATCATTTCACGCATCTTCCAGATACGATCGCCTTCGAAGAACATGTGCTCAGTACGAGTAAGACCAATACCTTTAGCACCAAACTCACGAGCAGTCTGTGCATCAGCTGGAGTATCAGCATTAGTACGAACATACATACGTGTGTTCTTTTCAGCAAGATCCATCATCTTACCGAAGTCACCATCTAATGATGGAGTAATTGTAGCTACTTTACCTTCGTAAACAACACCAGTAGTACCGTTCAACGAGATAAAATCACCTTCTTTGTACTCAACACCATTAATAGCCATTGAAGAACCTGACACCAACAGACCAGCAGCAGAAGAGATACAACATTTACCCATACCACGAGCTACTACAGCCGCGTGAGAAGTCATACCACCACGCTCAGTTAAGATACCTTCAGCAGCATACATACCTTTTAAGTCTTCCGGTGAAGTCTCACGACGTACCAAAATTACTTTTTTACCGGCAGCAGCCCACTCTTCAGCAGCCTCAGCTGAGAATACAATCTGACCAGTTGCAGCACCTGGAGAAGCAGGAAGACCTTTAGATAATTCTTTAGCAGCATCTAAAGCAGCCTGATCGAATACAGGGTGTAATAACTCATCCAGTTTGTTAGCTTCCTGACGTAAGATAGCAGTCTTCTCATCAATACGTCCTTCTTCCAACATATCAATAGCCATTTTTACCATGGCAGCACCAGTACGCTTACCACTACGAGTCTGCAACATCCAAAGCTTACCGTCCTGAACAGTAAACTCCATATCCTGCATATCGCTATAGTGATCTTCCAGCTTTTGCTGTACAGCATCCAACTCAGCATATAATTCTGGCATTGCTTCTTCCATAGAAAGGAAGTTTTTCTGACGATCTTCTTCTGAAGTACCGTTACGCTCTGCCCAACGCTGAGAACCAATTTTTGTAATTTCAAGAGGTGTACGTACACCGGCTACTACATCTTCACCCTGAGCATTGATTAAGTACTCACCGTTGAATAAGTCTTCACCGGTAGCTGCATCACGAGAGAAACATACTCCTGTAGCGGAAGTTTCACCCATGTTACCATATACCATAGCCTGAACGTTTACAGCTGTTCCCCACTCATCAGGAATTTGTTCCATACGACGGTAAAGGATAGCACGCTCAGTATTCCATGAATCAAATACTGCACAAACAGCACCCCAAAGCTGATCCCATGGATTTGTTGGGAAATCAACACCAGCATGTTCGCGAACTACAGCTTTATAACCTTCAACCAGATTCTTAAGGTCTTCAACTGTTAATTCAGTATCTAATTTATATCCTTTTGATGCTTTTAATTCATCTAATACAACCTCGAATGGGTTGTGCTGACCTTCTTCAGCCTCAACACCCATTACCACGTCACCATACATATGGATGAAACGACGGTATGAGTCATACGCAAATTTCTCGTTACCTGATTTTTCAGCGATGATTTTTACAGCATCATCATTCATACCAAGGTTAAGAACTGTGTTCATCATACCAGGCATAGAAGCACGAGCACCTGAACGAACAGATAATAACAATGGGAAAGCCTCACCTGTTGAACCAAATTTAGCATTCATTACTTTTTCAGTAGCAGCTACACCAGCTTCTACTTCAGCTCTCATTAATTCAACAACAGCTTCTTTACCTTTTTGATTGTACTCTGTACATACCTCAGTTGTAATTGTAAAACCAGCTGGTACAGGAACCCCGATAAGGTTCATTTCAGCAAGGTTTGCACCTTTACCCCCAAGCAGATTTCTCATATCAGCTTTACCTTCAGCTTGTCCGTTACCGAAGGTATAAACGCGTTTATTGCTCATACTTAGATTATTAAAGAATTATTATAAAATAGTAGTTATCAATGATTTCAAGATATTTTGTAGTAAAACATCAAAAACCCTACAAATAAACAAAAAATTTGGGAAAGTCACTACTTTGAGGCTTTACAGAGTACGTTAATAAATAATAAATTGGATCATTATGAAAATAAAAAGAGCAATCCCTTTGGGAATTGCTCTTGTCATATTTATTATATCAAATAATTAGCTTACCGGATACTTTTTCAGGTACTCTTTTGCTTTCATTAAATAATCTACATATTGTGCTCTTCGGTACGCATGAGGATCATCCACATTCTTTTTACAAAGTTTTCCTTTAAAATCATCGATCTTTTCATATCCTTTATCCTTCATCCACGCAGACAACTCTTCAATGATGCGGGTTACCTGGATCACTCCATTCTTATAAACGGTACTTACAATTTGAACGGCATTTGCTCCGGCCAGTAACATTGATATTACATCTTCTCCATCATGAATTCCTGTATTACTGCAGATACTGCCATTAAGATTACACGATAACAAACCGGCAAAACGTAATGCAAGACGGCTATCGCCTTTTTGACTTAAATTGTATGGTACACGCAGCTTTTCTTCCTTAATGTCTATATCAGGCTGGAATAAACGGTTAAACAATACAAATGCATCTGCTCCCACTTTGTCCATACGATAAACCACGTTCATCATATTAGTGTAGAAAGGACTCAGCTTAACACTAACCGGGATATTAACAGCCGCTTTAATCTTTTTAAGAATTTCTATGCGCGCATCCTCAATATCAGCAGGTGTTTTTTCAACGTCTGATATGGTAGAGTAAAAATTCAACTCCAGGCCGTCAACTCCCGTTTCTTCCAAATATTTAGCATATTCAACCCAACTTACATCATACGTACAGTTAAGACTTGCGAAAACAGGAATAGATACTGTCTCTTTTAGTTTTTTTAGCGCCAGCAAGTGTGCTTTCGGACCTGAATGCTCAATATTGGGGAAAAGAGAGGTCATCTCTGCGTGAATGTTATCAAACTCATGCAATTCATCTTCTAACTCTGCTGCCTCAAGGTTTAACTGCTCTTCAAACAGAGACTTATATACGATAGCTGCCGCACCTGCTTCCTCAAGCTTTTTAGCCATTTTTAAATCCAGGACCAGGTTACTGGCTCCAATAATTATGGGGTTTTTAAGTTCAATCCCCATGTAAGTTGTTTTTAAATCCATAAGAGGTGATATAAAGGGTTATTAATTCATTCTGCTCTTTTAACAAGAAGCTGATATTAATTGTTTTACAAATAAGATATAAAAGTCTTTATTGCAGCCTCACACTCTTTTTAAGTTACGTTCTTTCCATTGTAAAATCAATGACAATGCTAAATTAACACTCTAAAATCTGAATCTGATTATTTCAATTGCATCTAATATTGATCCACTCCAAAGCAATTCATTATTTTTATTGTTCAATGAATTACTCAGATGCTTTTATGGCATCGGAAGTTTCCAATTAAACATCAGCAGCCTTTGTAAGAGACTCATACCAACAAAATGTATTTTACGGAGAAAAATAACCAAATACAGGAGATATAACCAGCAAGCTAAATAAAACAGGGAAATTAATATTTGTCAGGTTAAAAAGAAAAGGCAACCCAATGGTGAGTTGCCTTTGTATCATTGAAACTATTTAATAATAATTCTTTGAGGCTTTATATCTGAAAAGCCTTCAATCTTCATGATGTATACACCAGGTTTCAAGCCCGTTAATGAAACTGTTGCGAACACATCATTTATTTTCTCTATTAACTTAACACTGCCACTAACATCGTATAGTACCATCCTGGCATCATCAACTAATTCTGGCAATACGACATTAATAATACCATCTGTTACCGGATTTGGATAAACCATAAATTCTTCAGGCAACTGTTGCATTCCCTGCACCTGAGGAGATGCAACGGAAGCATTCGATTGGCTATTATCAACATCCCAATAATATCCGGTTTTCGTAACATTAGTAATTGTGAATGTAAACGTACTTCCATTTCGCGACTTTTCGTCAAAATCTATCGTTCCTTCCGAATTAGTATAACCTGATGCTGATGCGCTAGCATTACCAGTCCAGTACCCCTCAACAAACGCATTGCTTACCGCCTGATCCTGAGAAGTAATACTTACGGTTGCCGTAACCAAGTTCCAAGGCCCTCTGGTTCTCGTAGACATGCTAACTGAACTAATCATCGGAAGATCTCCTCCAACAGCATTAACAGTAACTGCTGCAGTCGCCTGATCTGAATCAGTTCCATCACTTACCGTTAAAATTGCTGTGTAGGTTCCTGCAGAAACATATGTATGCGAAGGAGTCACACCTGTTCCTGTGGATCCGTCACCAAAGTCCCAGCTATATGATAATGGATCACCATCTGCGTCACTCGAACCGGTTCCATCAAACGTTATGGCTGCACCTTCATCACCGACATAAGGCCCCCCGGCATCCGCAAGCGGTGGTGTATTAGCACTGCCTTCCAGGGTTGTAACATCCAGAGAACTACTTGCAGCAGAAGAGTTTCCGGCAGCATCCTTTGCTGTAACTGTAAAAGTGTAAGTAGTTGAAGCGACAAGTGCAGTTACATTATAATTGGTTTCAGGGGAAGAGCCGATTTTATTACCATCCTGAAATACATCATATCCGGTAACACCAACATTATCGGTTGAGGCAGTCCACGATAAAGTAACGCTATTAGACGTTATATTATCTGAAGTCAGATTTGTTGGTACCGTTGGAGCCTCCTCATCTCCGCCTCCACTTGCAGCCACAACCGCCCCGTATGCATTTACAATTCCGGCGCCATATTGATTGGCATCTCCCATGTCTGTGGCGGTTGTATATAAGATATTTTCCACCTCGCTTTTGGTTAAATTACCATTTACTGAAAGAATAAGTGCTGCAACGGCAGAAACTTGAGGAGTGGCTCCTGAGGTACCACCCATCGCCTCACTATAGTTGCCACTATACCAACCATTACTACCCATCCTATCAATGGTTCGTAAGCCATGAGTACCTGTGGAATACCAGTTACGTCCCTGCTTTACCCAATCATCATCACTAGGAGCTGCAATATCAAGAGCGGGGCCATAATTGCTATACATACTTCTTTCTCCGTCACCCGATATACCACCAACAGCAGTAACAGTAGGAAGATTAGCAGGATAACTTACACAGGTTTGAAAATCATTTCCTGAAGCAACTAAACTTATGCACCCTCTGCCACCACGACCATTTGTAGCTGCATAAGAGAAAGCATCAGTAATAGCTGCAACATCATATGTACAAGAACCAAATCCCCATGAGTTTGAAAGAATATCAGCTCCGTTATCAACAGCCCAGACAATACCCTCAGCAACATCTGCATTGGTGGTATTTGGTGCAAAAATATTAACACTGAAGGTACTGGCGCCAGGTGCAATACCAGCTGCACCAATATCATTATGCTGAGCACTAATTAATCCGGCAACCTGTTGTCCGTGACCGTCTCCACTTGATGAAGGAGTTCCATCACCTCCGTCGACCGGAGTGTAGCCAGGTAAAAGAGCAGGCATATCTTCGTGAGCCTCAACACCATCATCTATAACGGCGACAACAACACTTGAATTTCCTGTTGTAATTGCCCAGGCTTCAGGAGCATCAACATCTATATCAGCAACCAGTGCTTTACCATCAACAGAACCACCTGTATTATTTAGGTGCCATGAATCATTATACATTGGATCATTGGTTGATCTTACTAATTCAACTTTAAAATCCGGTTCTCCCCACTTTAACACACCCATATCATGCAATTCCTGTATCAGGGGTAACTGATTTTTTACATCCTCAACCTTGATCAGGTATGTATCATCATTAGTAATATTTTTAATATAGCGAGCATCATAAATTTCAAGAATTTCTGAAATGTCATCATAAAATATTCCATCCTTCAATCGAATACATACGCGCTTGGTAAACCAGGCCTGCTTATCTCCAATTTTGAATGCAGGCAATAGCTCATAAGCTCCTTCATCAGAAAGTTTGTAGGAGTTTAACAATTCTACACGATCCTGAGGCGTGGCTGTCGATTTCAAAGATGTAACGGATTTCACTCTGATCATCCCTTTACGATCCATAACCTCAATTTCATCAGAGACACCAGCCTCCAGCATTAGTTTATGTTTAATTTGTTCAATGGATTCCTTTGATAGCTGATCATTTTTAAAATAAACAGCCATCGAATTGTAATCTGGCTCAATGAAAACTTTTCCTTCTGAGCCCAGGTAATACAAACCAGACCTTTCCTGAGTCCAGTCCTGAGCATAAGTATTGGATACAATACCCAATAAAAAAATGACAACGATAATTACCTTAAAAAAAGTAAAGGTTCTTTTCATGATAATACTTTTAGTTAATAATGGGATTCAATAATTACCAGTCAATTAACGATAAAGTAATTCAAATGTCAACCTTGACTTTATAAAAAAAACACACAACAATATACTATATCCCTTATTATCAATCCTTTAAAAACACCAAACAAGAAGGCAGATGTATTTTGTTGTTCATAATTATTACTACATAAAATGTTTAGCTCTAAAATTCTTGTTATAAAAAAGCCGCTCTCTTACGAAAGCGGCTTCTGTATATCTGAAATTGAACAATTATTATTCAATCACTTCATATTCCAAATCATTCAAACGCTTGTATGAACTGTAACGCCATTTAGCATTCTTTTCAGATTCAGCAAACAATACTTTTGCATCTTCAGGGAATGATTTAGCAAGAGCTGTATAACGAACCTCATTCATTAAGAAGCTCTGGAACTTATCCCATTGCGGAGGCTTAGAATCTAAAGTAAACGGGTTCTTACCTTCGTTCTCCAACATTGGGTTGTAACGATATAAGTGCCAGTATCCACACTCTACAGCCGACTTACCTTCAGCCTGGGTTTTACCCATACCAGTTTTTAAGCCGTGTGCAATACATGGTGAGTAAGCAATGATTAATGATGGCCCAGGATAAGCTTCTGCCTCTTTTAAGGCCTTGAAGTATTGTGCCTGGTTAGCACCAATTGCTACCTGTGCAACATATACATAACCATAAGTAGTAGCCATTAAGCCAAGATCTTTCTTACGGATACGCTTACCTGAAGCAGCAAACTTAGCAACAGCACCAACAGGTGTAGACTTAGACGACTGTCCTCCAGTGTTAGAATATACCTCAGTATCCATCACTAAGATATTAACATCTTCACCAGACGCAATAACGTGGTCCAAACCACCGTAACCGATGTCATAAGCCCAACCGTCACCACCAAAGATCCAAACTGACTTCTTAGACAAGTAGTCTTTCAATGCCAGGATTTCTTTAGCAACAGCATGAGACTCGTTTTCAAGAGCAGTTACAACAGCTTTTGAAGGTGCCACATTTTCGTTACCATTATCTTTCGTTTCTAACCATTTTTCAAATGCAGCCTTGGTTTCAGCACTCACTTCAGCCATCGACTCATTCATCTTACGCTCAATACGCTCACGAAGCTTATTAACACCAGTAGCCATACCTAAACCATACTCAGCGTTATCTTCGAATAATGAGTTAGCCCATGCAGGACCTTTACCTTCTTTATTGGCACAATAAGGTGTTGCAGGAGCCGAACCACCATAGATTGAAGAACAACCTGTAGCGTTGGCAATCATCATACGGTCACCGTACAATTGAGTGATTAACTTGATATATGGTGTTTCACCACAACCGGCACAAGCTCCTGAGAACTCGAATAAAGGCTGAGCAAACTGAGAAGCTTTAACATTCATGTCCTTAGCCATGATGTTATCTTTGATAGATACTTCTTCTACCATGTAATCCCAACGGTTGATTTCTGCCTGCTGAGTTTCAAGAGGCTTCATCTCAAGGGCTTTTGTTTTAGCCGGACAAACATCAGCACAGTTACCACAACCGGTACAGTCTAGCGCACTTACCTGGATGCGATACTGAAGACCGTCAAATCCTTTACCATTGGCTTTTTTAGTGGCAGTTCCTTCCGGAGCACCAGCTAATTCTTTCTCGTCTAATAAGTAAGGACGAATAGCTGCGTGAGGACATACATAAGCACACTGGTTACACTGAATACAGTTATCTGAAATCCACTCAGGAACATCAACTGCAATACCACGTTTTTCGTAAGCTGTTGTACCAGCAGGTAATGTACCATCTTCGCGACCTTTAAAGATACTTACAGGAAGATCATCACCTTTTTGTCCGTTTACAGGGAATACGAAATCTTTAATGAACTGAGGCGCCTTTTCGTTAGTTGGGAATACCACTTCAGCAGCTTCGCTGGCCCATGATGCAGGAATTGCGATTTCGTTTACCTCGCCACCTTTATCAACAGCCTGATAGTTCATATTAACGATGTTCTCACCTTTCATTCCGAAAGACTTCACAATCGCCTTCTTCATTTGCTCTACAGCCTGCTCATAAGGTATTACCTCAGCAATTTTGAAAAATGCAGATTGCATAATGGTGTTGGTACGGTTACCTAATCCAATTTCTTTAGCGATGTGAGTTGCATCGATTGTGTAAAACTTGATTTTGTGATCAGCAATATAACGCTTAACGTGAGCTGGCAAATGTCCTTCTAACTCAGCCTCGCTCCATGAGCAGTTCAATAAGAAAGTACCCCCATCTTTCAAACCTTTAAGCATGTCGTACATGTTAAGGTAAGCCGGTACGTGACACGCAACAAAGTCAGGTGTATTTACCAGGTAAGGTGAACGAATTGGTGTATCACCAAAGCGTAAGTGAGAAATTGTGATACCACCCGACTTCTTAGAGTCATATGCAAAGTAAGCCTGCGCATACTTATCTGTGTTATCACCAATAATTTTAATTGAGTTTTTGTTGGCACCAACAGTACCATCAGATCCTAAACCGTAGAATTTACCTTCGAAAGTACCTTCATCGGCCAATGAGAATTCTGGCAACAATGGCAATGACGAGTGAGAAACGTCATCAACAATACCAACAGTAAATTGATTCTTAGGCTCTTCAAGCTTTAAATTCTCGAATACGCTCAACATCATAGCAGGCGTAGTATCTTTTGATGATAATCCATAACGACCACCAACTACAACCGGAGCATCTTCTTTTCCGTAGAACAGGTCGCGGATATCAAGATATAAAGGATCACCGTTAGCACCCGGCTCTTTTGTACGGTCAAGAACAGCAATTTTCTTAGCTGTTTTTGGGAAAGCTTCCATGAAGTACTTAGCCGAGAACGGACGATACAGGTGTACAGCTATCAAACCAACTTTTTCTCCTTTAGCCGTTAAGCTGTCAATTACTTCGCGAATGGTTTCAGTGATAGAACCCATTGCAACGATAATGTTCTCCGCATCTTCAGCACCATAGTAATCGAATGGACGGTACTTGCGACCTGTAATTTTACTTAACTCATCCATGTATTCCGCTACCATATCAGGTAAAGCATCATAGAATGGGTTAGCAGCCTCACGTGCCTGGAAGTAAACATCAGGGTTTTGAGCAGTACCTCGTGTTACAGGATGCTCTGGATTCAATGAATTATCACGGAAAGCCTGAAGAGCTTCCTGATCTACTAAATGAGCTAAATCTTCATTCTCCAATACTTCAATCTTCTGAATTTCGTGAGAAGTACGGAATCCATCAAAGAAGTGTAAGAAAGGAACGCGTGATTTAATTGACGTTAAGTGAGCAACAGCAGCTAAATCCATCACTTCCTGTACAGAACCTGTTGCTAACATAGCAAAACCAGTCTGACGAGTAGACATCACATCTGAGTGATCACCAAAGATTGATAAAGCCTGAGCAGCCAAACTACGTGCACTTACGTGAAATACACCAGGAAGAAGCTCTCCGGCAATCTTGTACATATTAGGAATCATCAATAATAATCCCTGTGATGCTGTAAATGTAGATGTTAAAGCACCAGCCTGTAATGAACCGTGAACAGCACCTGCCGCACCAGCTTCCGACTGCATTTCTTCAACTTTCACTGTCTCACCGAAGATGTTTGTTCGTCCGGCAGCAGCCCATTCATCCACATTCTCCGCCATGTTTGACGATGGCGTAATTGGGTAGATAGCAGCCACTTCACTAAACATATACGCGATATGTGCAGCGGCGTGGTTACCATCACATGTAATAAACTTTTTTTCTTTAGCCATTTTATATACTCCTAATAATTAATTGGTTATTATAATTAGTACAAAGCATTAAGTACTGAGTATCAAGACTTTTTACAGAGTGAATACTGCTCTTCTGTGAAGAATATCTCATTACTCACTACTCACTACTCATATCTTTTATCTCTTTTCTTCCATCTTCTATCCAATCATTAATATAAAAATCCGAATAGCCATAACGGAATTTGATTCTTCTCTCCTACCTCAAGCATGTGATGAGCCAGGTATTCATTGTCTCCCAGCTCTTTACCTGGCACTTTTTCATCACCAATGTAAAAATCAAGCTGTTCATTTACTTTAAAATCACTGCTTTTTGACACATTAACCTGATGACGATATCCTACCTGGTTAAGAAAAAAGGTACGATTCATATTTAACTGACTTACTTCTCCATGTGTAACTGAATAGTATACATTTGGATTTTGGATGTAAATCTTTGATGGCTTCTTTGCCGATTCACTATCTTCGTAAAGCATATTGATTAAACGCCCGTTCTTCAGATAATTAAGATAGTTCATCACTGTGGCTCTTGACGTTTCAATTTCCTGGCTCAAGCGACTCACATTGGGCTGAAGCGGAGCCATCTTAGCAATGGAATACAGCAATTTACGTAATTTGGGTAAATACTTCAATTCAATTTGCTCGAGGTATGAAATATCTATTTCAAGTATCAGGTTGATATTCTTCACCACATTCTCATGGTAATTTCTCTTTTCAAGGAAAAACGGATAATAACCATGCTCGAGGTAATCATTAAAATAAGCCAAAGGACGAACTTTCGAACTTATCTCAGCGCTGATTTCTTTATGATTATTTAATATTTCATCTAATGAATATGCCTGGAACTTATTCTTAGTTGCCAGATTTAAATGCTCTCTGAATGAAAAACCATCTAAACGATAAACCGCTACACAGTCTTTCAGATCAGGATTCTGATCCATTAAGCGCATAACTGCTGAACCACTGAATACAATTTTCAGATCCTGAAAGTTATCGTAACAATACCTCAATTCTTTTGACCAGTCAGGGTATTTATATACCTGATCCAATATTAGTGTCTTCCCGCCTTTTTTTCTAAACTCATCGGCAAAGGAAATAATGGTACGCTCAGTAAAATAGAGATTATTTAAATTGACATACAAACAACTTTTGTCGTAACCAAAGTTTAATTTGGCAAAATCAAGTAAGAATGTTGTTTTACCAACTCCTCTTGCACCCTTTATACCTATTAAGCGATGATTCCAGTCTATTTCATTCATCAATTCACGCCTAACAGGCGATCCCAGATGTTCTAATAAATAGCGGTGTGTTTCAAAAAATGATTGCATTCTCTATGTTTATAATTACAAATCTAAAATGATATTCCGCACAATTGCAAACTCTACATTACAATTTTAACAAACTCCTGCTATTTATATTTATTAAAAATAATCACAACAATGCTTTCATTTTCAATATGAAATTGAAGAAATATTTCCACATTAAAAGCTAAAAGCTTTCTCCACTTAACTTGCAGCATTGTTTTATCCGTTCATTTTCTATATTTTACGAGCATAATATCCATGCCCTTCCAAAAACAAAACCTGATGTATTTCATGTAATTTTTATCTGTTTTTACACCCGACGAAACAGGGAAACATCACTCGTTGTGTCAACTATTTAAGTATTACTCTCATAGGCACGTAATTTACTTATTTTACCCATAGCAAAAAGGTCACTTCACCATAGTGAAATGACCTTCTGAAAGAGCATTCTTTATAAATCCACACAGCATGCATTAAAAATCTATTGTGGCATGAATTATCTGCCCAAAGTGCGTCAACCAACTTCTTTCTATGCATTATGATGATTCAATGAGTCACTACAACGTTTTCTTGATTCATTGAGTAATGATTCATCCCTTCATACAATATTTTAATACGATACAAGCTTAGATCAAAACTCTAATCGATAACTAAAAAACGGATAAATCATTGTCATACCATGTGATACGACTTCCTGCTTTTTAAAATCATAGGCCCAGCCAAACATTTCTTCCGTCATCAAGATATTTTTACCTTGTAAAATAAACACATGAGATACTTTGGGGCGATTTATGCGGTAATTAACCGCCAAATCAACAAAGAGCTTATTGTCCTCCTGCCACTCAAATGCACGCGATTCGTCAAGAACAACCATTTCTGTGGCCTGAGACAACTCCTGATCAGGAGGCGTAAAACAATTACCCCCCATCCAGGCCAGCTTACCATTAATACTGATAATGTTGTTTTTACGTACTTTCCACTCCCTACCTCCAAGTAGGTTCAGCACCATGTTCCGGTTATACGAAGTATTACGCTCAATACCATCACCTCCTTTATATTTCGAATCAAAAAAGGAACCTGTAAACATGTAATAATAACCATCTTTCATATAGCGTTCTACGGTAATATCAACACCAATATTGGTTCCGCTCCCATCGTTTATCAATGGCTCATCAAAATACATATCCCATTGATAATTAATTAATGATTCTGAACTTTCTGCCAATACAGGTACATCATAGAGATACTGGTAATAAGGTTCTATCTTTATACTCATATTATCAGATACACGCCAATCGTAGGAAAAAACGAAGTGATCGGCCTTTGTGACATTTAAATCAGGATTCAGGTAATTCCCATCATCATTTTGAGCCAGGTAAAAACGCAACGGCTCTAAGCGACTATGCTTTCCATAGGCGAGGCTAAATGAATGCCCTGGTACAAAACGCCAGGTCATTCCAAGGCGTGGCTCTGGCATCAGCTCTTCATTCAGATCGAAATAACTGAAGTTCATACCCGCGTTAATGTCAAAAGTGGATGCTACACGAAATTTACTTTGTGTATATGCCTGCATCATATATGACTGATCAGTTTGATCAGCAATCCTTATTAATTCATCTTCAATACCTGGATCAGGATTCCCTTGAATATCCAGATCGAAACTCAGATGGGTGTACGTCACTCCGGTACGATTGGTGTGCCGGTTGCCAAACTTGTGGTTCAAGTATGAACCGGCAATTAATCGATAGTTTTCTTCACGATGATCGGAAATGGGAATAATACTTCCATCACGCTGCAATTGTTCACTTTCGTTGGTAAACCCATCGTAAGCTCCAACCAACGAGGTGTACAAATAGCTACTCTGTCCAATATTTAACCGGTGATTGATCCCACCCGCGGCTATCTCTGAACCGGTATCGTATTCATTGTTGTCCCAGGATGTTTCCCATTCATCAGGATCTTCATCGGGCTCAAAAGCAACAGAGCTTTTTCCGCCGATACCCCATACCGAGAATGTTCCTGTATTTTTGGTTGGCATATGCAATTTAAAACTTAAATCCTGGTAGTTGGGCAACCCCACATCCATATCAGCCAGCTGTCCAACCAGGCCCATGGATGAATAACGGTAATTGAAAAGATATGATGCCTCTCCTCCACTTTTAAAAGGCCCTTCAGAACTGATGTCAATGCCCTGACTTCCGATCTGAAAGGCCGATTCTCGCTTATCATTATTTCCATTACGAAACTTCATATCAAAGACACCCGACATCGCATTGCCATATTCAGCAGGAAAAGCACCGGTGAAAAAATCGGAATTATCAAGCATGTTAACACTGAATACCGTTTCAATTCCACCACCATTATTAATACCATTTAAATGGTTGGGTGCTGGTATTTCAACACCTTCAAGCCGCCATAAGATGCCTTTTGGTGCATTACCCCTCACCACAATGGCATTATCATTGACCCCTTCTGCCATCGTAACACCTGCAAACGATCCGGCCAGTCGCGACGGGTCATTCCAGCCACCTGCAAAACGACCTGCCTCTTCCACGGTAAAAGAGCGGGCCGACAATGTTGCCATATTGTTTTGCGCTTTATCTTTACGTTGCTGTGGTTTGATGACTACTTCGCCTATTTGCTGAAATGTCTCTTTCAAGGCAACGTTCAACACTACCTCTTTTCCTGAGCCAACCAAAACCTCGAATAATACTGCAGGTTCGTAGCCCATAAAACTTATTTGTATCGTATATCGACCAACCGGCACTTTATCTATGGTAAAATACCCATCCATATCTGTAATGGTTCCCATTTGCGGATTCGTTTCCAACACCACCACATTTACTCCGGGTATACTGATTTCAGAATCAGCATCCACTACCCTTCCTTTAATCGTTTGTAAAGGCTCCTGCGCCAAAATACTTCCAATGATACCTCCTGCACCTATTAATAAGGCTACCAATATTTTCTTCATGCTTTATCAGATTTTAACCTGCCACACCTATTAGTGAAACTAATTTGCCTAATACATCATGCAGGTCTAACATTTAAAAGCAAAAATACTGGTGGTGGATCGTTTAAAAGTTCTGATTTATAAGTTCGAACCAATTACTAACATTTGATTCAATGATAGTTACAACACTACTATTACCATCTTATAAACTCGAACATTTTTTCTTGTATTCAGACGGCGTTAGTTCGGTCATTTTCTTAAATGTGGTATTAAAAGATGTTTTTGAGCTGAATCCTGATTCGAAAGCGACACCTAAAATTGATAGTTTATTGTTTTCATTATCCGCCAGCATCAGCTTGGCTTTTTCAACACGGAAACGATTAACGAACTGAAAAAAGTTCTCGTTGTAGCCTTTATTTATAACATATGACAATTGATGAGAGCTAATATCCAGCAGTTGTGCCAGTTTGATTAAATTCAGTTCACTATCCAGGTAAGGTGATTCTTCATTCATTAAATCATCTAACTTTTGTTTTATCATAAGAACCTTGTCATCGGATAACAAAACCCGTTTTTGCTCTTTGCTTTTTTCCTCTTCACTCAGGTCGGCAACCACTTTAACATCGGCATCATTTTTAGGAAAAATCTCCGTTTGCTTTAATGCATTATAGGTTATAAATAATACTACGGCCAATACTGCAGCATTCATAAATACATTAAGAGGCACATCAAAAAATACGAGGTTAAAAACCCCTATGCCTACAACAAGAGCTATCATGGCTATTATAATGTACTCCAGCCAATTTAAATTGATCTCTTGTGTTGATGAGGCGTACTGTTGAATATTATCCTGGTGTTTTCTTATTCGAACCAATGAAAGAATGGTGAAAGTGAGTGCATTGATCAGGATCAACAGCATTTGAAAATAGTATAAATCGGTATCTGTGAGTTGATTGATAACAATTAGAAATAAATACAACAATGGAAGAATAAGAAACTTAAGTACATCTTTCGACCACTTGTAGGCCGGCACAGTATAATGGCATACCGAAATAAAAAACAATGGCGGAGCTAAAAACTGTATCCAGGCCACAGGCCAGTAACTGCTAATTTGAATAACACTACCTGTTGACAACTGGTATACCTCATCAAACCAATATGAAGCCCACAATAATAAAAGCCACCCAAACCACCTGTTAGCTTTTATATTTACTCTCATGGGATTGGTCACCAATATAAACGAGAGTAACAAGAGAGAACCAAAAACCAGAATTTCCAACAGTTTTAATATCAAATCGTTTACTTCTATTCCCGATAAAGATACAAATATAAAGTCTCCATCCTTTATTGAGTAACATTAGATATTAACTGAGAATATGTCTATCTTTTTAAACAATTGTCTCCTACGAAAAGACAGCAACTATTGTAGTTTTACAGCCATAATTTATGCAACATGAAAACATTAACACATTTAATTGTTATAGCATCCACACTACTCATATTAATGGGATGTTCAAATGTCAATAATTCGCCGTCATCAGTCACCCTGAAAATTCAAGATGGCTGGCAGTTTAGCGAAGCTGACAAAGATGAGTGGCTCGATGCTAAAGTTCCGGGCTGTGTGCATACCGACTTATTGAATCATGATCTGATAAAAGATCCCTTTTATCGCCTTAACGAGCATGATTTGCAGTGGATCGATAAAAAAAACTGGGTGTATCAGACCACCTTCACAGTTGATAAAAACACCTATAATAAAGATCGTATCAACCTCAACTTTGCCGGACTGGATACCTATGCTGATGTATACCTGAATGACAAGCTGATCTTAAAGGCGGACAACATGTTCAGAGGGTGGACAATTGATTGTAAAAAACACATTAAGGAGGGAGAAAATAAACTCAGGGTATACTTTCATTCACCTATCAAGGTAGGACTTGATATTTACGACAATTACCCCTATGTGGTGCAATCGTCGGCCAACGATCTGGCTAAAATAGGAAAAGTACCCGGCGAGAAATGGGTTAGTCCGCATGTACGAAAAGCACCATACCACTTTGGATGGGACTGGGGACCACGGCTGGTAACATCAGGCATATGGGAACCTGTTACTTTAAAGGCATGGAATGTAGCCCGACTTGACAACATCCATACCAATCAAATTTCGCTAAATGACGCTGTTGCTCAATTAACATCTGTATTTGAAATTGAAGCCCAAAGCAATGAAAATGCGGAACTTAGCATTATGATCAATAACAGGGAAACAGCTGTAAAAAAGGTTCAACTAAGGAAAGGAACCCATACATATGAAGTTGATTTTGAAATTAAAGATCCTAAAAGATGGTGGAGCAACGGATTGGGCGATGCTCACCTTTATCAACTCGAAGGCCTTCTAAAAACTAAAGCAGGAACCGAAAGCTACGAACATACTTTAGGCTTACGCACCATTGAACTAATAAGAGAAGATGATGAGATTGGCCGTTCATTTTACTTTAAACTTAATGGGCAGCCAGTATTTATGAAAGGCGCCAACTACATTCCCAATGATGTATTTCTTGACCGCGTATCGCCCGAAAAGTATGAGCACATCATTAAATCGGCTGCCGATTGTCACTTCAACATGCTGCGCGTATGGGGTGGCGGCATATATGAAAAAGAAATATTCTATGACCTGTGTGATAAATACGGCATACTGGTTTGGCAGGATTTTATGTTTGCCTGTAACATGTACCCTGGTCATCCTGAATTTTTAGAAAGTGTTAAGCACGAGGCAGAGTACAACGTGCGTCGTTTACGTAATCACCCAAGTATTGCTTTGTGGTGCGGTAACAATGAAATACTTGGCGCCTGGTTTGGCTGGGGCTGGAAAGAAGACAATGAAGAAAAGCAGCCGCACGGTGCTAAAGCAATGTGGCAGGCCTATAAAGATATCTTTTTGGATGTATTACCTAAAGCTGTTGAGACGCACGATCCTGTTAAACAATATTGGGCTTCGAGCCCACAAGCCGGTGACACCATTAAGACCAATAAAATTGATGGCGATGAACATGACTGGCGTATCTGGTTCCAGGATGTACCTTTTATAACCTACCACGATGGAGCGGCACGCTTTGTCAGCGAATATGGTTTTCAATCTTTCCCGGAACTGAAAACGGTTAAAAAATATACCTTACCTGAAGATTACGACATCAATTCGGAAGTAATGAAATCGCACCAGCGCTCATTTATTGGCAATGGTGCCATTAAGCGCTATATGGATAACTACTATCACAACCCTAAAGATTTTAAATCATTTCTGTATGTAGGTTTATTGCTGCAGGCCGAGGGTATCAGAACCGGTATTGAAGGGCATCGTATTAACATGCCAACAACAATGGGAAGTTTATACTGGCAGCTTAATGATGTTTGGCCGGCGGCATCATGGTCGAGCATCGATTATTTTGGCAACTGGAAAGCCCTGCAGTACTTCACCCGCAAGGCCTTTGCCCCGATCATCGCCGTACCTGACACCAAAACAGATGACCTTTTAATATATAGTGTTTCAGATAATTTTGAAGATAAAGCGGGACGACTTGAACTACAGATAGTCGATTTTGAAGGTAATGAACTTTGGTCAAACAATAGTGACATTACTATCAAAGCCAATACATCCAAAGTTGTTTTTCAAAAATCACTTAAAGAACTACTAAAGGGGATGGATACCTCCAATGCAGTTCTTTCAACCAGGTTATACACCAATAATAAAGAGGTATATTCAACCACCAGCTACTTTAAAGAAGCCAAGGATTTAAATCTACCTCAACCACAAGTTAATCACTCTATTGAAAAGGTAGACAAAGGCTACGCAATAACCCTAACAACTGACAAGCTGGCTAAAAATGTTTACCTCAGTTACGATGAAGCCGAAGGCTGGTACTCTGACAATTACTTTGATCTGTTACCTGGTCAAACAAAAACAGTAGTATTTGAAACAGAAGAGCTTATTGAAGACTTCACCAATAAACTATTGGTGCGTACACTTAGCGATACTTATTAGAAATTAATTACACACTAATTCTAAACGGTTCAGTGCATTATGCCTGAACCGTTTTTTGTTGCTTGTTGTCTTGCATTCATAGCCCTTTCTTTCTATTATCTCTTGATAAACGGATATCTCGCAAGGCATTATACAGGCGCAGAATGACACGTTATATTTTTTCATAAACATCACCCATTCAACAATAACATATTGAGTTAGATATCGATATATGGACTATCAAGCTTTAACAAAAAGCGATTAACAGCAAAAAGCGCCCTATCATAATGATACAGCGCTTTTCATATCTGGCATTTAATGATTACCCTTAGATATACACCTCTAACAACCTGGCTGAATCAGCTTTTAGTTCAACCCGACTGATCGCTGCCGGTATCAGAGCAGCTTCCATTTCATTTAATTCTATGCTTGATCCATCAGCTTCAACACTGCACTTACCGCCCACATTCATAAGAATAATAAATGAATCCTGTTGTGAATAGTCTTTATTAACAATACCCTTGACCTCAAGCATGTTGGTCGTAAAATATTGGCATGACGCAATATTTACTGACTCATTACTTTTGATCTTATAGTCAACTTTACCCGATTCATCATCACTAAAATTCATTGCATCCATGGCGAGCTCATGATGTAATTCCCGCGGGTTACCAAACTTATCACGACGATCGAAATCGTAAATACGATAAGTAATATCCGAGGTTTGCTGTATTTCAGCAATTAAATTACCGCTACCAATTGAATGAACCTTACCAGCCGGAATAAAAAATGAATCACCTTCAGCAGTAGGGTGCTTAGCCATTAATTCCATTAGATTACCCGATGAGTGGTAAGTTTCAAACTCCTCAGCTGTTGTTTTTTTGCTAAAGCCGGAGATCAGGCCTGCGTCTTTTTCAACATCAACCACATACCACATTTCAGTTTTCCCAAATGAATCGTGTTTAACTTTTGCCAATTCATCATCAGGGTGCACCTGAATAGATAAATCATCGTTGGCATCAATGTATTTGATCAACAAAGGAAAGTTAGTTCCAAACTGCTTGTATACCTTTTCGCCCAACAATTCACCTTTGTATGTCTCAATCAGCTCAAGCATGTTTTTACCTGCTAAAGCTCCATTGCTGACAATTGACAAATCATTTTTCAAGCCCGAAACGGCAAAGTTTTCACCTATCTTCACATCACTGTCCACCTTAACATTTAATGTTTGTGGAATCTTTTGTCCACCCCAAATCATTTCTTTCAGGATAGGATTGAATTTTAATGGATATAGCATTTTTATTAATATTAAAATCGTTGTTTTCTTATCTGTTAATTAGCATCAATAGCTTGTCTCAATATTACAATTGACTTAAGGCGTATGCATAAGCTCCTAAAGCAATGGCCTCGCTGGCATCGAGCTTACTGGTAGCAACCGCGACCTTTTGCTCTGGCGAATAATCAACCATCTTTTCTGTAAAAGGTACTTTAATCTGATGACTGTCTAATTTACAAAAGGCATCTTTATCCTGCTCATTATCCAGACAATATATTTTCTGAACCAAACGTGCCTGTCCATCAGCAAAATTTCCTTTCAACACCTCCAGAACAGCAGGCATATATAGTTTACTGGCACCTGTTAATCCGCCGCCAATGACAACAATACCGTCAAACAGGTTAATCAGGTTCGCAACAGCATCTCCCAGGTGCGTACCAAATGTATGAAAAGCCTTCATTGCAGCCTCCTTATTGCCCGGCTTATCGCCCAAAGCAATATCGAAAATATCTTTTGGCATCAAGGTTTCAGTGTTTCCTGTAGCATTATTGTATACATTTACAATGGCACGGGTACTCACCCCTTCTTCAGCATTACGTTCAGGCGAAATTGTATTACCGATGTTCCAAACCTCAGCAGCAATACTATTATCTCCACCTATCAGCACATTATTATGTACCAGTCCGGCTCCAAAACCAGTTCCAAGTGTTAAACCAATAACATTTTTGTAACGTTTAGCGCTTCCCTGCTTTTCAAGCTCATCATTAATCTCCGGCAGAATACCGCCCAAAGCTTCACCATAGGCATATAGATCCCCATCGTTCTGTATAAATACAGGAATATTAAAATGACTTTCCAGCATTGGTCCTAAAGCAACACCTCCTCTAAAAGCAGGCAGGTTACCCAAGTCACCAATTATTCCATTGGGATAATCAGCCGGACCAGGAAATGCAAAGCTAATGGCAACCGGTTGCCCACTTAGTTTATCTTTGACTTCTCCAAAGCCATTAAGCATTGTTTGAAGACACAAATCAAGATTATCGCCATTTGCTGGTTTCTTTATTGGGTCAATTAATGTTTTACCTTCCTGAATAGCATTAAAAACAAAGTTTGTTCCTCCTGCATCCAAAGTCATTACAATCCTGTTGTCGAAATAAATATTGCTCATATCTTTTAGTAAACCGTTTTAGTGAATTAATAAAAATTTTTATCGCTCAATTATGGTGGTTGAAAGCCGAACACCATTCGACCTTTCTTTATTATCAATGTGGTGGCATAACATCTCAACACAGTGACGCGCAATAGCATCACCAGGCTGCAGAGCTGAAGTGACCTTTGGTGTGGCATAATCAAAAACATCCAGGTTATCAAAACTCGCAAACTGAATTTTATCTATAACCTGTGGATAATACCTGTTAACCAGCCAAATACCTTCAGCTGCCAATACATTATTAAGGAATAAAAAGCCATCGACATCAGCGGTTAACATATTTTCCATAGCTTGTTCTACTCCTTTTTTAATCGTATCTGTATTAACATCAACAACCAACTCCTCATCAACAAGCATCTTATTATTATCCAAAGCCAGTTTATACCCATTAATACGTTCTTTAATGTTGGGTAAAAACGATGACAAACCAATCAAACCAATCTTTTGACATCCTTTGTCAATTAGCGATTGTGTAAGTAGCCTGGCAGTTTCAGTGTTATTTATGCTGACATATGCCTTATCTTCTTTATGAAAGTGACGGTCGAAATTAACAATCGGTAAAGCGGAATATCTGTTTTGTACCAGCTCAGTCGCAGGCGCTATAATAACACCATCAATCTGTCTGTTTGTAAAGGTTTCCAAAATCACCTGCTCTTTATCCGGTTTCTCATCTGTGCTGGCCACCATAACAGAGTAACCGCGCTCCTCAGCATAATGCTCAACAAGCCTGGCTATTTTACTGAAGAAAGGATTGGAAATATCAGGTACAACAAAACCTATGGTATACGAACGCCCCATACTTAAACTTCGCGCCAGGTGATTAGGCCGATAGTTTAGTTGTCGCGCAATATCCTTTACGCGTTTCTGAGTTTCTGCACTAATATTTTTTTCTTCACCCCGCCCGTTTAATACAAACGATACAGTTGTTTTAGATACGCCAGAACGCTCTGCTATTGTCTTAATTGATGGTTTCACTAATATTAACTAAACCGGTTTAGATGCAAATATAGCTAAGATTTTTATTATAAAAAAAGCGCCCCGGTACCGAGGCGCTTTCACACTATATCTTAATCAGCACATTAGTGAGCTCCACCATCCGAATCAATTGATTTAAATCCTTCACCCAGCACCTGGCTGCTATCCATTACGTTTACAAAAGCTTTAGGATCGATCTTTGAAATATGACTTAAAAGAATTTGTGATTCACGACGCGTTACTGTTGTATAGATCACTTTTCTTTCAACGCCTTCATACATACCCATTGCAGTGATCATTGTACCGCCGCGCTTGATATTATTAAGTAGTTTCTCCTGTATCTCGTCAGACTTATCAGATATAATAAACAAGGTTTTATTCACCTTCATACCGTCTATCACCATATCAATAATCTTACCTTCGATAAAAATGACCACCCATGAATAAATTGGTAAAGTCCAGTCAATTCCTCTGAAGCTAAACTCACCGCCTTCCTGAGGCATAAAGATGGTTAGCATGGTAATGGTACCATCTACAATCATCACCAGTTTACCCAAAGAAATTCTCGTGTATTTATTCAGAATCATTGATATAATATCTGATCCTCCTGATGTTGCCCGCGATTTGAAGATAAATCCGATAGCCACACCATAAATAATACCAGAGATAATGGTATTCAGAATTGGTTCATTAGGAATAAATGCTTCGTGCCCCCATACTTCAGGCATTTCTAACACATACACAAATCCCATAATTGCAAACGTGCTTACCAGTGTTTTAATACCAAAACGAGGTCCCAGGACAATGGTACCAAGCACAAGCAAAGGGATTTCCATAAACAATACTGAAGTACTGATATTCCATCCAACAGTGTGAAAAATAAAGTTTGCAATACCATATACACCACCTGGTGCCAACATGTAAGGGTTTACAAACAACACATCTCCAATTGCAAACAGGAGGCTACCCATAATGATGTACGAGTAGGCAACAAACCAGTCCTTTGATAAGAACTTTTCTTTTGTAACAAAAGCCATAATTTAATTTAAATTTTTGTGTTCATGCAAAAAATCGCGCAAAGGTCGGTTTTTTATTCCACACTGAGAAATGATAAAATTCAGTTATAGGGAAAATTGTTGATTTTATTTGATGAGAGAAGACAGAGAAGTTGAATCGATGAACTGGCGAATTGATTAATTGGCGAAAAGTTTAGGAGTTTAAAAATTTATTGGTTGACGAGTTGAAGTGTTTATTCGTCAAACCATCTAACGAGCTATACCCGCAGGTGCGAATATGGGAAGTTGCAAGCGTGCTTTCAGCTCGATTTGATTCATGTATTTATAAAATACAAGTTATACTCAAAAATCCTTAAGGTTTAAAACCTTAAGGACTGGTTGATTGATTATCTGCATACCCTTGTACTATTTAATGATCTAACTATAGATATTAATAATCTAATGATCTTTTAGTGCATGGTGCCTGTCTCACTACTCGCCTCTCATCTCTTTGTCGAATTGTCGAGTTGTCGAGTTGCTAAATTGAGGAATTGTAGAGTTATGCTTAAAGACCTTAAGTTATTCAAAATCTTGAGGTCTGGTAACACTATGATGAGTTAAACAGATAAATTTTAAACTAATAAACAGTCGCATGATCTAATGGTCTTTTAGTGCACATATCTCCTTAATCATACAGCTACCTATTCCGCTGCAAACTAATTCCTGCATTAACATATTCGGGGTTGCAGCGGGTGGATGTGGATGACTAGTCCTGGGGTGTCGCTGCGCTTTACCCCAGGCTATGATGATGTGGGCCTTCAGCCCGCTATTTACAGCCAGGTAATCAATTCCGAAGGAATAATTCGTGTAATTGATGTTTATTACTGAGAATTAAGATTCGTGTAATTCGTGTAATTCGTGTAATCCGTGGTTCATCTTTTTTTTATTTATTTATATCATTGGCTTGTGTTATATTTTGCCTCTCTTAAAACCACCGTTTTCTTTTTTTTGACCACGCACCGATGGCCATCGGGGTCTCACCTCTCACCTCTTTGTCGAATTGGCAAATTGTCGAATTGTCGAATTGTGAAGAAAGTTGAAGAGTTTAATGTTTTGACTCCCGATACCTATCCGGGATCGACAATTCAGCAGTTCGACAATTCGACAGTTTCTCAATTAAACTACTAAACAGCCTAAATAATCACTCCTCCCAGGTAAGGTAAGCAGATACCAGCCAGTGGTTCATTTTATCACCATCTATCTCCTGCGCCTCGGGTATGCTAAATACAAACTTGTTATTACCGTCTTTTAACTCCACGTCAACAACGACAGGTGCTACATCAGATCCGGGACACCAGTTTGAACGCGACAAATCAGAAGATGCCAGCCGCTCTTCAATCACTTTCTCTTCATATTTCCAGGTATTCCAGTCAATATAGGTCGCTGTATCTTCTATGAGCCACACTCCGGAACCCGGGTTAAAACGACGGAAGGATGCACAATCATCTCGCCATGGAATAAAATTAATTACCTCATTATTATTCACTATGACAACATTGCGTTTCTTAACAAACTCATCCCCACCGGAATGACCTCCATGCCCTGTAGTAATATAGTTTAATCGGATATTTTTGCCCGCTGCAGGCACTGACGCTGTTAGCTCCAGGTCTTTCCGGGCAAACAAATCAACATGTTTCTGGCCCCTGAAATAGGGAATTGTATTTAACAATGACAGCACTTTAGTCTCTGGTTTTTCAGCATATAAGTAATCGGTTTCATCAAAGGTAATATCAACCGAAACGGTATAACCTTCTTTTGTCCAGGTATCGATCCATACTCCCACCCATACTTCGCCTTCAAGCAATGACAAACGATCGCTAACATCTTGCTCCCAAACCACTTTATCTTCCCAATGCGGAATATAAACAGGTTGTCTCAAATCCATCTTGTCGTTATAAAAGCCCACACCAAAGGGCGTCATGAATCGCATCAGTTCAACCACCGGTTCATAATCACTTCCAGCGGCAATTCCCTGCAGTCCTTCGTGTTCTGCATAGCCTACGGGCAACTCACCTTCCTTGCTTAATGTGACAAAATTAAGCAAGGAGCTTTGAGGAATAACGAATAAAGATCCTGACTTATCCCAGCGATCACCTGCTGATGCAACAGTCACTTTGACCGATGCATTTACCTCCCTGTTATATGTTGGCAGATTTAATTTCTTCAACAAGATTCGCCCGTCCATGATACGATAAGTAGTTTCAGCTTTAGAAAGATCATCAGTAAAGGCTCCGCCATCAAAATACAGATGTTCATTATCAAAAACAGAGATCTGCTTATCTCCTATAGAATCAATGACACGAGGCCCGCACCCCGCCATGAATAAAACAACAAACAGCCATAAACTATTTTTCATAACCTAGAATTTTTAATTAATCTAAACCTTTATTCGCCGAAAAGCAATCGACATCACTAATAATAATACAGACAAAGATGTAATACCCCACCCCAATCCGGCGACATCAACCACTACACCTAAAATAAATGCCAGGACAGAAGCGAATAAGGTTTCACTCTGACTCTCTACTGACATTACGCTAGCCATAATTTTTACATCAAATTGTGTAGTAATATATTTAACGGCCAGGGGCCTGCGCAAATTCTGTATAATCAGTATCATTGAAAAAAGTAATAAGGCAGGAATAGCATAATTCATCATAAACAAAAGACCAGCAACAATACCAAAGGCATATCCTGAAATTTGCAATACTCCAAGTCCGTTTGTTGCCTGTTTAAAAAAGTTTTCAACACGATAGGCATTACGGGAAGCATTTGAAGTAATAAGGTAAATAATGAAATAAATGACTCCAATGTAAATGGCGGTATTCTGTTCAATGGTAAATGAATCTGATAATATGTGCAATCCGGCCAATGTGGTAATTATTATTTGTATATAATCACGTATAGCTTTATAGTAGCCGGTAAATCCACTTGTCAAAACAATTGCTTTCAAAGCTGCTTTATTAATAATAGCCTTGAATAAACGTATTACATGTTCTCTAAAATCTTTAAAAACAGTTTTGACAGAGCCACTTGTATCTCCGTTTAAATAGGATGGATACGAACTTAGCAACAGCAAGTCAAACAAATAGGGGATGGTGGTCATTAAAAACATCAGGGAATAATCGCCAGTATAAAAAACCAGGCAAGCACTTATCAGGGAAGAAACAGCTGAACCTTTCTGCGACCAGGAACGGGTCATGCCATAATAACGGGTTTTTTCACTTTGCCAATCCTTACGCACCAGGTAGGCATGAATCATAGCTTTATGGGTTCCCGTCCTGAATGAATCACCAACACCATAAAACAGAAAGGCTAACATAAAGCCCCAGAAGCCTGAGAGAAGATAAAACAGGATAAAGCTAAGCAAGTAACACGAAAAGGCACTCACCATGGCTTTCTTTCGGCCAAGCACATCAGCAATAACACCAGAAATGATCTCCAGTAAATTGATCACTAATTCACGAAAAGCGTATAAAACACCAATCTCTGAATAAGAGATTCCGCTTTCTACAAAAAACAATAATAAAAAGGGATCGTAGAACTTGAGGTTTTTAAAAAAACCGTATAAGCTAAACTTATAAAACTGTTTGTCTTTTCTAAATCTCAAAGAAATGCTTATTGAATTATTAAAACAACAAGCTAATTTAAATATTGGTTCTTTACAAATGGTATAAAAAAGAAAGCCGCCTTAAAGCATTCTTTAAGACGACTTTCAACTTTTAACCAAACCTAACCCTAAACTATGAGAAAACTTACTCAATATCTTAATTGGCAACTCAATGCCGATCTTTCAAATTATATTACGCAAGAAAAATAAAATGGTTACAAATGTTTTCCCTTAAATTTGTTTTCCCTTATTCTTACATTGCAAATGTAAATCGATTTATCTCTAACACATAATAACTAAAGTTAAAAGAAGTTAAATTGAATATTATCTGATCATTAACAACTGATTTTCAACCCTTTTTAAAAGTTATAACTAAAAGTAATATTAAAACTTTCACGTATCTGCACACGCGTCGACTCGTTGGTAAAATAACGAAGATGTCCCAATATACGGGTAGATAGAAAACGGTTGATTCGCATATCTGCAATAACCTCCCAGTCTATTTGAACTTGTCGGTCCTCTCCTGCTTTCACTTTATCCAGGTACTGGTAAAATGCATCCAGACGTGACGCTATTTTTATTTGTTTTGATATTTCGTAACTAAAATTATTGACGATGGAGATACCATTGGTAACATTTGTCCTTTTACCCTCCTCAATTCCGTAATCAGTCTCATCAAACTTATCAATATCATTTACCAGAACAAGACGAGTCGTTACCGGAGATAATAACAGGGTAAATTTACTATTGGGTTTGTAGTCCATACCAATCGCAAATGACATATATGCCGGTGCAAGAAAGCCCGATATAGGAGTTTCTTTCTCCACATCGTCTTTGTCATAGCCATAAAAAAACTGCGTTTTAAAATTGTAAAGAAAACTATAGTACCATTTCTCCGAAGCCTTATGACCGTATTTGGTATTGATCTCAATTAAATCAGTATTAATTCTTCCCGGATCATTCTCTGTTGATAACACACCTATTTTATGAATAATGTAATTATCCCACTCATGCTTACCTTTTTTGTAATTGGCACTCAGGCGTAGATCACTACCTAAACTAATGCTGCTTTCACCCCCTTTAACCCAGTTATCAACATAGCCTTGTGACAACAAAATATTTTCGGTCCCTTTTAATGTCCAGGGGCCCGATGAAAGTTTTACTTTTTCTAAACTAGGATGTGTATCATACGTCTTATCGCGTAACAACATACTAATACCATCCATGGCTGAACGACGTTGTAAGAAACCATTTCGTCCGGGTTGGGGTGCATCCGGTATTGAATCCCATGAAACACTGATATTACCCGGATGGCTGAACATATAATTATCACGCGCTTCTGCAATAAAGAAACGCTCCCCAAACACCTCTTTATAAGTATTAGATAAAGCAGTCGATCGCATTAATTCCTCGTATTCAATCAACTTTTGCTTCTTAAATTCGCTTGGCTCATAGCTAATGTCCGGATAATCAGGCATCCTGAATTTCACCTCAAACCTAAAGGTTTTTAGTCTATTATCCTGCAAAGGCGAAAAGAGATAATTTTCAAATAGTTTGTCTCGTTCAACTGAGTTATTGATATACCTGGCAATATAAAGCGTTTCGAACACAGGGTATCTGTCTGCATCCTGGTAATTATAGAATAATCCGTGCCACGGCTGACTGATTGTTGAATCGCCTGACCAGTTTCGCCAATCAAAACCATAGCTCTGCCACTGAGCATTCACACTAAGAGCAACGCTTAAGCCTATAATAAAGAAACTGATTACTTTTTTATATATCGATGACGAAACATTCATAAATACTGATGCATGTAATAATGTATAGGCTTATTTTTCTGCAACAAAAATAATATGATTATCCGTAAACCCGACGTTCAGAAGCACACAATATTGTTCAAAATCATTACTACTCTATTATAAGCGTTCCAATAAACATTTGAAACAATAATCAGGAGAATCAAGCTCACGCTTAACACTTTCATTTTTATCCCAAAGCCACAAGTGCTTAAACCTCTATGAAAATGCCCATTAACAAAGCACAAAGCTGTTTTTGAATATGATTTTCAACACATACCTTACAATTTAACACCACTTTTTTTTGTCAATTGTATATCTTTTTTACATTTGCACCTACATTAGTTTAGAATGGTGAATAACTATATACAATCCGCATTATCGTATCGCGTTTTTATAAACATTAAAAACCGCGACGAATTCACCTGTTAATACCGTTGATACGGAATCCTCACTTTTTATTTGATTCAGTTTAATCTTATCAGAATGATAAATGCATTCAGGCATTTTGATTTATCGATAATGAGCATCTGCTATTTCTAAAAAACTAAAAATACATATACAATGGAATTACCTTTTTCAGAATCTTTTAAGATTAAGATGGTTGAACCCATCCGTAAAAGTACACGTGAAGAAAGAGAAGCGTGGATTAAAGACGCTAAATACAACTTATTTAACCTTCGCAGCGATCAGGTTTTTATCGACTTATTAACCGATAGTGGCACCGGCGCTATGAGTGATCGTCAGTGGGCTGCCATGATGCTTGGAGATGAAAGCTATGCTGGTGCCTCATCGTATTACAACTTAAAAAATGCCATTAAAAACATTATTGGCTTCGATTACTTTTTACCAACTCACCAGGGACGTGCTGCAGAGAATGTATTGTTCTCAGCATTAGTAAAAGAAGGTGATGTGGTACCAGGTAACTCTCACTTTGACACAACCAAAGGACACATTGAGTTCAGAAAAGCCACTGCCATCGATTGTACAATCGATGAAGCTTTTAACACAACAGTTGATCACCCCTTTAAAGGTAACCTTGATTTAAATAAACTGGAGTACGTATTGCAGAAACACCCCAAGGAGAACATTCCGATGATCATTGTTACTGTAACATGTAACTCATCTGGAGGTCAACCTGTTTCAATGCAAAACATGCGCGAAGTTTATGCCATGGCAAAAGAATATGGTATTCGTGTTTTATTTGATTCGGCACGTTTTGCTGAGAATGCCTACTTCATTAAACTACGTGAGGAAGGGTATGCAGACAAGAGCATAAAAGAAATTGTAAAGGAGATGTATTCTTATGCTGACGGCATGACCATGAGTAGTAAGAAAGACGCTATTGTTAACATGGGTGGTTTTATTGCCTTGCGCGAAGAAGACTTATTTAAGAAGGCCAGCCAGTTTAATATCATTTACGAAGGATTTGTTACATATGGCGGTATGTCGGGTCGTGATATGAATGCTTTGGCCCAAGGACTGGATGAAGGTACTGAATTCGACTACCTGGAAACACGTATTAAACAAGTTGCATACCTGGGTAATAAATTGAAGGAGTTTGGTGTACCTGTTCAGGAGCCATTTGGCGGTCACGCTATCTTTGTTGATGCCAAACGCTTTCTGCCAAATATTCCAAAAGAAGAATACGTTGCTCAAACGCTAGCCATAGAACTATACAAGGAAGCTGGAATCCGCGGTGTTGAAATCGGAACCTTACTGGCTGATCGCGATCCGCAAACACGTGAAAACAGATACCCGGCACTTGAATTACTTCGTTTAGCTATACCGCGACGCGTATACACTAACAACCATATGGATGTCATTGCGGTTGCTCTTAAGAATGTATATGATCGTCGTAATGAGATTACAAACGGTTATACCATTTTGGAAGAAGCGCCAATCATGCGCCATTTCACTGTTGAGTTAACTCCTGCTGTAAAAGAAACAGCTGAATAAAATATACTCAATCACACACTTAAAGGTTGGTTCACATTTGAGCCAGCCTTTTTTTGTCGCTAGTTTTGCATGCCCTCTTTTTTTTATCTTGTTTTGTAAGCCAATTGAGTAAACCAAAACAACCCTCAATTGGTTGTACTTGTCAACAATAATAAGAAACACCTGCATGAAAGACCTGACCGTAGGCAATGAAGCTAAACTGATATTTAAATTTGCGTTACCTATGGTGTTGGGCAATCTGCTTCAGCAGCTTTATCATGTAGTCGACAGTGTCATTGTAGGTAATTACCTTGGCAAGGAAGCCCTGGCCGCCATTGGGGCCTCATCACCCATTTTTTATGCCCTCATTGCTTTTGTCATAGGTATTGGAAGTGGTGCCACCATTATTATCAGTCAATACTTTGGTGCCAAAAACCTTGAGAAGGTTAAAAGAGCAATTGACACCACCTATATCTTCTTATTCATCGCCTCAATTATCATCACCAGCATAGGCATCTTTTTTAGTGAAGAAATATTCAGGCTACTCCATGTGGAAGAAGATGTCATTCCATTGGCTACCGATTATTTCAATGTGTTTATGATGGGGATGATCGCTTTTTTTGGCTTTAGCGGAACATCATCCATATTGCGCGGACTGGGCGATTCAATGACTCCTCTGTATTTTATGGTAATTGCAACCATTGTTAATATCGTTCTGGATATCGTTTTTATAGTGGTATTCGGATGGGGAATCAGTGGAGTTGCCTATGCCACATTAATAGCTCAGGCTGGAGCGTTTATTTCCGGAGCTATTTATCTGAACAAAAGGCATCAGATCATATCATTCAATGTATTAAAGTTCCGATTCGACAAGGAACTTTTTATGCAAAGTATCCGAATAGGTTTACCAACCGGTTTTCAGCAGACCTTTGTTGCATTGGGAATAATGGCACTTATCCGCATTGTTAATAACTTTGACACCGATGTACTGGCAGCATTCTCCGTTGCCAGCCGGATCGATGCTCTGGCTGCCATGCCGGCCCTTAACCTGGCCAGCGCACTTTCAGCTTTTGTAGGTCAAAACCTGGGAGCCGGAAAGGTTGATCGCATAAAAAAAGGACTCAGAGCCACCTTATTTATGGCCTGGGGAATATCCTTGTTTGTTATGCTTACCGTTATCTTCTTCGGTGAATTCATGATGCAAGCCTTCACCCAGGATGAAGCGGTGATCATGCATGGGGCCAATTACCTGGTGATAGTGAGTTCATTCTATATGATCTTCTCTACGATGTTTGTAATGCATGGAGTACTTCGCGGCGCAGGTGATACGCTTATCCCTATGTTTATAACCTTATTTTCACTCTGGGTCATACGTATTCCATTTGCTTTGGTACTCTCAAAACACTTTGGAGTGAACGGTATCTGGTGGGCTATACCAATTGGCTGGAGCATGGGACTTGCCGGTTCACTTATTTATTATTTCACAGGAAGGTGGAAATACAAAGGTGTGGTCAAACATTGATATCGTTTTATAAAGTCAAGGCTCTGCTTTATAAAAACAGGCCTTGACTGGATTCACTATTCTAATATTTACAGTGCTTTACTAAATGTATGAAAACACTTAACATGCTTTCATACTTCCTTTAAGCATAAAATAAGCATTCGTCCTAAGACTAGTCCACATTGGAAATCGTTACAACACTGCGTGCTGGAATCGTTAGCTCTTCATTCAGGTCTATTTCCTTCTTAAACGCGAGGTTATTACCACTTTTTCCATCTGTCAGGTAAACTTTTAGTTTACCTGACAGCATTGCGCCCTTTAAATTAACCTTTACAGGCACATCTGCATGTAAATAATTCGTAATAACAACAGTAAGCTCGCTTTTATCTTCTGAAGTAAATGCACACGACATGATGCTATTAAGTGATTGCTCGTCCGTCTTTGAATCACTTCTTGTGATCAAAACACGTTGCATGCTCTCTTTGATAAAACGGGAGTAGTTACCCAGGGCCCACATTGTTTTAGAATCATAAATAGTACCATCGTTTTTGTTATAATCGATATATACTAGTCCATCTTTGTAGTCATAAGGGCTGATTGCCAACCACCATTGCCATGATGAGGCATTTGCAATGGCCAGATCGGTAAAAATAACACGTGATGTATACAGTGCTGTCTTCATACCCAAATCACGCCCGTTACCTTCTATATCCGGATTATTCTCTAATACACAATATTCACTCATCCAGAACTCTACTTGTTCAGGATTTGATTTTATGGTCTCATTAACCTTACGTCTGATCGAAGCCATTTCATCAACCGGCCAGGTGGTGTAATAACTGTGCGCCGCTACTTTAGGGGCCACATGTGACAGTTTACCAAGATATTCGGGAGATGATGGATCGAAAAAACTATAAACCTGGAAGCCTCGACCTGATTTACCACCATTCTCATACATAAAATTCAATTGTGCTGATTCTGGTATCTCAAGCATGGCATTAACGTTCTTCTGCTCAAAAGCCATATTTATTACTTTTGTTGCTGCAGCAATCTCAGTATTTTGAGCAGGAGTTCCCTCCTGCCCTTTATTGGTCCAATCCCATTGCGGTTCATTAAACGGACTGATGTATTTGAAACTGACACCATCCTGTTCCTTAACCTTCAACGCAACATCGGCCAGATAATCAGCAAAGAGTGAATAATTCTCCTCTGCCAGATTGTAATGATTTTTATCCGAAGAATAAGCCTTCCCATTTTTTGTAAGACTAACAGGAGGGCTGTTAACAAAACCAACAAACTGATTCACACCTCTTTCTTTCGCCGCCTTTAGAAACCATCTTTGTCCCTGGTGTTTACTCCAATCATAAACACCTTTGCTGGTCATAAAGGATTCAGCACGTCGCCATTCATCTTTAATCTCGCTTGCAGCTCCCTGCTCCGCACTACCTCCTCCAATATTAAACCGCCAGGTATTCAATCCAATGCCTTTGGGGTGGCCCTCCCCATCAAGCTCTCTGCTAAACAGCCAATCGGCCATTTGTTCTTTTTTATTCTCGGGCCAATTCTTACCAACAAACTGACAACTCCAGGCATCAGATGCTCCAAAGCCATGAATCTTCTGACGGGTTGCATCCGCTTGAATAGTCAGATTCAGTGCCGACGAATCGCCGGGCTCCCCCCCGCTATCCTTTTCACAGGAAGTAAGAGCAATTAATACTGCTAAATATATTTTTACGATCATCTTTATTCGTTTCATAAAATTCATTCTTCTGCTACTAAAGTGGACAAATGGTAAAGGTGTAATGATAGGCATTATCCACCAGTTTATAAGCTTCATGTGTATCATGACCCCAACTATTGTCGCCACCAACACCCCGTTGAGTTAAATCGATGTTGAGTTCTGTAATATTCCGCTTAGGAATCTGGTAATAGTGTGTCAGGTTATTGTTCAGATCATCAATGGTGAAATGATGCGTGCTCATTTCCAGCGGCTGCTGGCCTGAAATGAGAAATCCACGTCCTTGTTCATTCGTTACCTTCATCCAGCGTACCTGCGTTTTGTTACCACTCTCCTGAGGCCATACATACGGAGTATGCTGATCGCTTACCTTTCCTTTGTACACATCCACCATTACGGCATTCCTGCGGTCGTTGTATGATTCGTGCGGCCCATTACCATACCATTCAACTAGTTCAAAGCCATCAGGCATCACCAGGTTCATACCAAAGCGTGGTAATTCGGGTAGTTCACCAGCACCCTTTTTAAAATCCACGTGTACCTGAACAGCTCCATCAGGATAGATGTTATAAATAACATCATAAGCTGATTCCCCAACACTTATCATTGAGGTCGTGGAAACTTTTACACTTTCATCAAGCTTTTCAATCTTTAAGGAGCTTATGGTGCGTTTTGCCTCTACATCATACCAATCCCAGCATCGGTGATGCATACCGTTTCCACGATCGTTATTGGTAGGAACACGCCAGAAGTTAGGTTGCAAGCCACGGCGTAATAAATCCTGACTACGAAATTTCCAATCACTTATGTTACCTGTTGCCTTGTCAAAAACAATGGCAAAATCCTTTCCGAATACATAGTGCTTCGCCTCATCTTCAGACAATGTTAAAGTACCTTGTTGAGAATCTTCCCTGATCGCTGGTTTAAAACCGCTTAACTCAAATTGCTCTGCAGCTATAGCATATCCTTTTTCCAGTAAACCATGTTCTTTAGAAGTGCGGACATAGAAGTTGATAAAATATTCCGTGTCTTCAATTGATTCATAATTATACTTGACTTTAAAGGCTCTTTTCTCCTGAGGATTCACTGCTTTTTTAAGATCAACAATCCCTTTTTGAAGTACCTGGCCTTCAGCCTTAATTTCAAAGTAGAGTTCTAGCCCATCGGTATTTCTGAAAAAGCTTTCATTGTAGATATTGAATTTACCTTTTGAAAGATCAGTGGCAGTTATCCAGAAATCCTGATACACCTTTTTAACATCATACAAAGCAGGTTTGGGCGTCTGATCTGCAAAAATAAGTCCATTCAAACAAAAATCGCCGTCAGATGGCACATCCTGTGGACCAAAATCGCCTCCATAAGCCCAAAACCGTTTTCCATCAGGTAGTTGCCGCTCAATTCCCTGATCCATCCAATCCCATATAAAACCACCTTGCAGCTGTGGTTCTTTGCGAATAAGTTTCCAGTAATCCATTAAGTTACCATTGCTGTTACCCATAGCATGGCTGTATTCGCATTGTATCATAGGACGATGATCATTCAAAGTGAGGAACTCCTCCATCTGCTCAATTTTGTAATACATAGGGCATACAATATCCGTGTAGGACTCTAACCAAGCCTGCTCATACTGCACAAGCCTGCTGTTATCACGCTCTTTAATCCAAGCGGCGGTAGCTTCAAAGTTTTGTCCCGAACCCGCTTCATTTCCCAACGACCAGATAATGACAGAGGGGAAATTCTTATCCCGTTCCACCATATTTATTGTTCTGTCAAGGTGTGCCTGTTTCCAATCAGGATTATTTCCCAATGTTCTGTCAAGACTATAACCATCATTCCATAGTGAACCCATAGCATGACTTTCGATGTTGGCCTCATCAATCACATACAAACCATATTGATCACATAGTTGGTACCAATAAGGATCAACAGGATAATGGCTGCAACGCACTGCATTGATGTTGTGTTGTTTCATGAGGGTAATATCGCGCAACATAGAAGCTTTTGAAACCACATGCCCATCAGCCTCGTGGTGCTCGTGTCGGTTAACTCCTTTTAATAAAACCGGCTGCCCATTTACCACCAGTTGCTTGTTTTTTATTTCAACGCTACGAAAACCAACCTTGGTACTTCTGACATCAAGTGTTTCTCCGGCGTCATTTTTCAACAAGACGAACAAGGTATATAAGTTAGGAAGCTCTGCACTCCATATATCCACTGAAGGTAGAGTTGATTCAAAGATTTGCTTGCTGCCATCAGCATTTCTCACATCCTGATAAACCAGTTTTCCGGCATTATCAATTAGTTGAACCTCCAGTTCAGAATCTGATGTTTGCAACTTCAGGTCTACATCCAGCTGAAACACTCCCTCCTTGTATTTGGCATCTAAGCCACTTTTCACAAAGAAATCACGAATATGTGTTTGCGGTAATGCGTATAAATAAACATCGCGTTCAATACCACTTAAGCGCCACATATCCTGGTCTTCAAGGTAACTGCCATCGCACCAGCGATAAATTTCTACTGCCAGCTTGTTTTCCCCCTTTTTCAGGAATCGCGTAATGTCAAATTCAGCAGGTGTTTTGGAATCCTGTGAGTAGCCCACTTTTTGTCCATTGACCCACACATACATGGCCGAATTAACTGCTCCAAAGTGCAGTATTACCTGACTTCCATCCCAATTAACAGGTATCGTAAAAGTACGCACATAGGATCCAACCGGATTGTACTCATCCGGAATATTAGGCGGATCCATTTTGAAAGGGTATTTCACATTGGTATAAATGGCTGTGCCATAACCTTCCATCTGCCAGTTGGCAGGAACCTTTATTTCATCCCAATCAGTAACATCGAAAGCCATCTGATAAAAATCGACAGGTCGCTGCGAGGGATTAACAGACCAGGTAAATGACCATGTGCCATTTAAACTTTGATAGTAATCAGAGCTTGTTTTATCATTTTCTTTGGCCTTGTCTAATGAACGATAAGGAAACGACCAGGCAAAGGGCTGTCGCTTTCCTTCTCTGACTTTAGCCGGATTTTGCCAATCCTTGCTGATCGCCACATGAGTAGACAATCCTATTAAAAGGATGAGAACAATCATTTTTCTATAGTACATAGTTTCTGTCTTTTAAAGTATTTGTAAATACCATTCGTCACCAGTTTTGCTTAAAGTCTCTTGATCCAACGAATAGCCAAACCTATCCATTGGTCTGTTCCATTGGATTCATCGCCTAAACCGAAGCCATGACCTCCGTCTGGAAAAGTATGTAACTCAAATGCTACATTATGCCTTCTCAGGGCTGCTGCATACTCACTGGTCTCTTCGTAATGGCAGACCTTATCATCTAATGCATGCACCAGGAATGAAGGCGGAGTTGAAGAGTTAACCTGCTCAAGAATATTAAATTCATCATACTCCTGCTCAGTCATTGTCCGGTGAAACAATTTATTCTCCAACCAGTCAACATTTTCATCGCTCAAGCGTGGACAACCATAAATGATGAGTGAAAAATTGGGTCGCTGCAGAACTTTGGAACAGGCAAAAGCTGCTAAATGCCCTCCGGCCGAAAAACCCATCACTCCAATATTATCAGTTTCAAAACCATATAGTCCAGCCCACTGACGCATAAGTTCAAGGGCACGTTGCACATCTGTGATCGGTAATTTTTCCGGTGTATCTGAACTCTCGGCCAATGGCAGGCGGTATTTTAACACGGCGGCAGTAATGCCGTCCTTCGCCAGTTCCCTGGCAACATCATGTCCTTCATGATAAATGGCTTCCACCTCGTAACCTCCACCGGGTATAATAATAACTGCTTTACCGCTGTTTTTTCCTTGAGCCGGATAAATGTACAATTGAGGAATTACCACGTTGAAAACACAACGCGTTCCCCAACTCTCCTTTTCTTCTTCAATCAAATCATTTGCTTTGGAATAGGGCATTTTGTCTTCAGCCCATAGCGGCCTTAGCTCCTGGGAAGCTGAAGTAATGCCTGTCAGCAAAAGCAATCCGGTAAACAATGCTATCCTCAACATTTCTATCTTATTAATCATTTAAACCGATTTTAGTGGCATCAAAATCAACCACTGCATTATCAGCTGCCTGCAACACTACATCAATTTGCCATGTTCCAGCCGGTGCTGCTTGAGTTGTGAGTTCAATTTTCTGCCAGTCTTCAGTCATTTCCATTTCATTTGTAGCCTGTATCAACACACTTTGACTCTGGTTACGAAAACGATACTGTAACAATCCAATCCCTTCGCCTTTGGCCCACACCGAAATTGTGAATACATCACCCTCTTCAGCTAACACTGCCTGATGTACACCGTCGCTGGCCTTGCACCGAACAAAGGCATTGCCATCTTTGGCTTCACTTCCGGTCTGATAGCTGGCATTGGTATCGACATTGATCGGTCGCCAACCATCAGGACGCGGCCCTAACAGGTTCTTTTCAAACGAAGCATTACCCAACCGTCCTTTTTCCAGAGGTATGGAGCTATATGAAACGGGAGTCCATTCCCAAGCCATTTGTTCAGCGATATGAGCACCAAGGATATTGGCAAAACCCGCTTGTTCCGATATGATCGCATGATCTTGTCCCCATAGCCAGGGAAATTTCACAAACGACACATTGCTTTCGCCCATAGCATTGAGTTCCTGCGTCAGTTCATCAAGGTAATCGGCCGGTTCGTTGATTGCCCAGCCAATTGAATTGGCAAACACCACATGCGCATTGGGATACACCGGACGAATCTGCGTGGTCAACAGTTTTTTCCACGATGATTTAATATCTGCCTTTGCAGCTCCATTCCAATAGTCATTGGCTCCAAGATTGATGACCACTACATCGGGTTTTCTGCCCAGGTTGTTGTTTTCAAAATCCCAGGTATTCTCATTGATTTGATGATACACATGTATTTTATCGTGATAATCAGTCAAGTCTTTATCACCCATGCCTTCTGTTACACCAAAACCTCCCACCGAAAGGTTTACCCATTCAGCATCGAGGCCCCGGGCTGTAAAGCCAGGATAGGCATAATAACCGTCAGTGGCATCATCTCCTCCCTGATCTTTATCATCCCAGGCACTCCAGCCCGATGGGTTGGAATCACCAATAAACTCGATCAGGCGTTCTGCCCTTGGCTCCAAACCAACAACTCTGTTACCGATCATCTGTAATTCGTGCAGGTGAACAACTCCCCATGCTTCATTTTTCTTCACAATTTCGACCGTATGATGCCCCATGGGCAAATCCGATACTACTGGATAGAATTGTTTAATACCATTCAATCGAATAACCTTACGCTTATCTATACTATCATCACCATCAATAATTACATATAAGTAACTAAAGCCGTCACCATCATAGTTATCGCTTGACAGCAATGCCGATAAACCGGTGCCATTAAATGCTATCTTAACCGAACTACCCGTAGCACTGGCACTTGCAATGTGTTCATTTATTTGCCAGCGACCACTGTACTGTAAATCAGGGTGTGTCACTTGTATTTTTATACGCTCGTTCTTGTTTCCAGCATTTATATTGTCGTCATTGCACGAGCTGGACAGCAAAACAATTAGCATAACCTTTGTAAAAAATATATGCCAGTTCATTTTAATTTCCATCTATCCAAAAACTAAGTAAGAGCCCTCAGCCTGTTTTTGCAGGACTGAGGGTCCGCACTTTTAATATCCTTTGTTTTGTGTTAATGTCCCGTCTGACAGATCTATTTCTGCCTGAGGAATTGGGAATAAAAGGTGTACATTCTCATCAAATAATTCACCTTTGGCATTGCCGGCATCATAATCGTCATTGGCGCCAAGATTATATGCCACGAAATCTTCCATCACTTCTTTCAGGCGCGATGAATTGGGATATCTGATGCCTTTTTGACGCTTTAGATCGTAATACCGATGACCTTCCAGAGCGAGTTCCATTCGTCTCTCCATGTAGATATCCATCAGCAACTGCTCACCGGTTGAACTGATACCTGCCAGACCAACCCGTTGTCGCACTAAATTTACAGAGGCAATAGCTTCGCTCTCATTATTATTGTGCCAGGCAGCCTCAGCATGTAGCAATAATAAATCGGCATAACGGAATAAAATATGGTTAAGCGGCGTACGTGTATGCTCCGATTGAGATGGTCGATCGTTCCAGGCGATCCAGTATTTACGATTGATTCGTCCCGTCTCATTTTCTGACAACTGGGTATCATAATCAGGATAATCCTCATCAACGTAATCGCCATGTTTAATAATGGTTGCGTTTCTGCGCGGATCACCTTCCATGAAGTTATCCAGATGGCTCGACGGTGTGGCAAAACCCCAACCACCATCGGCGCGGCTGCGTGTGAAGACTGGCAATACCGTACCTGCATCCAATACATTATCAAACACTGTTTGGATTTCGAAAAGAGAACCGTTGCCATTGGGATTATGAATACTCCAAACCATTGTAAACGGATCGTTAAGATTATATTCACCTGTTTCAACAATTTGTTTGGCCAATGGCTCAGCCTCATTCCATTTTTCCTGATAAACATATGCTTTCACCAGGTAAGCCAAAGCTGCACCTTTAGTGGCCCTGCCAATATCTGAAGCCCCTTGTTCTGAACGTTCTGGTAATGCACCTGACGCATCTTTTAAATCCTGCTCTATTTGCGTCCAGATCAAACTAGCAGACACGCGTTCCTGCTTGGGGTCATTTACAGTTAATGGCTCTAGTAAAAGTGGCACATCACCAAAATTCTTTACCAATTCAAAATAAGCAAAGGCCCTGAGAAATTGGGCTTCTGCAATAACACGCATTTTAAAATCGTCGCTTACAGGTGCATCTGGTACATTTTTTATCACCAGGTTACAACGATAGATCTGTTCATAAGCATACTGCCATTTGTACTGTATCCATTCATTCTGTGGAGTGATATTAAAGCGGGCCAACTCACCAAAGTCACGCTGGTCACCTTCCAGTGAATTGCCTTTAAAAGCATCATCTGAACAAATATCGCCCACCAGGTAAAAGAGATCATTCTCCCACCAGTCTTCGGGGCTAAGGGATGCATAACAACCCGAAAGGGCTTTTAAACACTCATCTTCATTAGCAAAGTAATTTTCTAACACTTGCTTACCCTGTATCGGTTGTTCTAAAAAGTCGCTGCACGAGGACCATAAAACGACCAATACACTAAATATTATAATAAGTTGATTATTTCGTCTCATCATTCTTGCTATTCAATAGGTTAAAAAGAAATGTTAGCTCCCACCATAAAAATACGAGGCAAAGGATATTGTCCCCAATCAATGCCCCTTTCCAGTGCACTACCGCCTAAATCCACATCCAGACCGTCAAAGCTGGTCAGTGTAAATAGGTTTTCGCCTCCAATAAACAAGCGGGCATTACTTATCTGCACGCGATCCAACCAGCTTTTGGGTAGACTATAGCCAAGTTGTAACGACTTTAAACGCAGGTGCGAACCATCTTCTATATAGTAATCTGAATAGATGAAGTTGTTGTTATTATCAACAGCGGCCAGGCGCGGCTGCGTATTTGTTGATCCCTCTCCATCCCATGCTTTTTCCAGTAATCCGGCAAAGGAGTTGTAACGCTCACTTCCTGTTCCGGCATATGGCTTAACAGCATTGAGCACATCGTTTCCATACGAGCCGGTGAATAACATGCTCAAATCAAAATTCTTATACCCAAAGTTCATATTAACACCGAAGGTAAAATCTGCTTCAGGATTACCAATCACGTCACGGTCATCGGCATTTATTTGTCCATCACCATTCACATCCTTAAAACGCATATCTCCAGGTTGAGCATGTGGCTGCAATATATTTCCAAACTCATCTGTATAGTTAATGACTTCACTTTCATTCTGGAAAATACCATCGGTTACCATACCGTAAAATTCACCGGCAACACCATCCTCAACCGTACGGGTTAAATTTTCAAGACGTTGATGATTACCGCTCCAAATGGCTTCTCCTTCAACCAGCTTGGTAATTTTGCTACTGGCTTTGGATACGTTCAATGAATGCGTCATTCTAAAACCTGAAGCATATTCCTTTCGGTACGTTAGTATTATTTCAAAACCTTTAGTGGTCAAGGTACCAATATTGGCATATGGCGTACTCCATGCTGATCCCAGGTAATAAGGAATTGACGTGGCCAGCAGCATATCTTTTGAACGTCGTTCAAAATAATCCACCGATGCTGTTAAACGCTGATTCCAGAAACCCAGGTCGGCTCCAATGTTCATATCTTCAACTGTTTCCCATTGTAAATCTGCATTACCAACCGATGCCGGTGCCTGCCCCAAATTAATGTCCCTTTCGGTTCCAAACACATAAACTGTTCGCCCTAATGTGGTTAATAAGGCATCGTTATTGATGTTATCATTTCCCACTTGTCCCCATCCGGCTCTTAACTTAGCCTGACTCAACCATTGTACGTTTTCCATAAAATCTTCTTCTGCCAGGTTCCAGGCTCCTGAAACAGATGGAAAATATCCCCAACGATTCTCTTTGTTAAATCGAGATGAAGCATCAGCTCTAAAAGAAGCGGTTAGTAAATACTTGTCACCGAAAGAGTAATTGGCTCGCGCTAAAAACGATTGACGTGTGCTTTTATTATTACTTCCTGAAGCAAAACGTTTGGTGTCTTCGGTAGAATCGATATACCTTAAATCAGGATGATTGTTAGGAGCGTTGTAACCTTCACCATACAGATAACGATTTTCATCACTTTCCATGGTCATACCCGCTGTGGCATTCAGCTTATGCTTATTCAACTGCTTAGTATAGTGTACCAGATTATTCCAGGTAAATTGTGTTCGATTATTATGACTACGTGTTACCCAATTCTCATTGTTATAATCTGTGGATTCAATAAAATAGGTGGGACCAAAGTCATTATCTTCCCACTCACTCAGGTAAAAAGCAAACTTACTTTCAGCTGTAATGCCATGGCCAAAATCGAATTTAGCAAACATGTTACCAATAGTTCTCAGGTAATCTGTTTCACTGAACGAACGTGCCAATGTTCCCATAGGGTTGGGCACATCGGTGTACAAAGTAGGATGATAAATACTGTATTTATTTTTGCCTTCCTGCTCATAATCAGGTAAATAAACTGGTACATTAGGCTCTACGCGTTGTACATCCCATACTAAATTGGGGCCGTTATCAGTCTTATCTTTACTCAAACTAAGGTTTTGACCCACCGTTAACCATTTGGCCAGTTTATATTCGGTGTTCAATTTCATGGTGATACGCTCATAACCTCCCCCTTTGACCAATCCGTCCTGGTTGAAATAGGAGAATCCAGAGGCTATCTTCATATCTTCAGTCCCTTTGTTAATACTGAGTGAATAGTTCTGAATGGGTGCCAGTTGTGTCACTTCATCCCACCAGTCGGTGCCTTTCCCAAAGGCTTCAGGGTCGGCAAAAGGTGCATCTGAACCTGAATTGGTGGCTGCTTTATTGACAATCTTAGCATATTCTGTAGCATCAGCCATATCAGGCTTTTTAGCTGCATCCTGTATGCTATAGGTAGCATCAATGGAGATAGTTGTCCGACCATCTTTTGCTTTCCTGGTTTCGATCACAATAACCCCGTTTGAAGCACGGGATCCAAAAATAGCACTGGCTGATGCATCTTTTAAAACCTGGACATTTTCAATATCCTTAGGATTTAACCAGCTTATATCGTCCATAGGTACATCATCAACCACATATAATGGATTATTATTATTAATGGTCGAAATACCACGAATTAGGATAGAGGCCTCACTACCTGGCGAACCGCCATTGGATGATACCTGAACACCCGCCAACTGCCCTTGTAATGCCTGTGAAACATTAGCTACATTTCGCTTGGCCAGTTCATCTCCCTTTACGGTAGAAATCGCACTTGTCAGATCTTTTTTCTGAACCGAGCCATAACCGATGGCTATCACCTCACTTAACTCGGTCAATTCTTCTTCAAGATTAATATTAATGATATTTCGTCCATTCACTGGTTCCTGAACAGATTTAAAACCAACAAAACTAAATACCAATATATCTGTTGAGCTCGCCTGTATGGAATACTCTCCGTCAATATTCGTTATTGTTCCGGTGGTAGTCCCTTGAATTACAATGGAAACACCAGGAAGCATTTCATTGCCTGATTGCACCTTACCTGTTATATTTATCGTCTCCTGGGCATAAACCGATGGAAAATGTAATATATTAAGCAGCGCAATCACCAACGACACATAATAGTGTCTGGATATATTTTTCATAGTACGCTTGAATTTTTAGATTATTAAAAATGACTTTAAATCTTGTTTGCCTGTTTGTCAATTAACAATTACAAACCTATAGATTCAAGATTCAACACAAAATAGGCAAATTGTCCATTAACAAAGTCCTTTTGTTCACATTAAAGAATTTTGATTATATCTGAACAATTTGCCCCTCTCAAAGACTAATCAACCCCTCACCCTCCTCACATGGGCTCACCTTTATTAAAAGGTATTTTAGTTACTTTTGAAATAAAAATCGTTGTGAGGACTCTTCTTCTCTTTATCATACTTTTATCCACTCATTCAATAGCTGCCCAGTTGGCAACCGACAGCCTGTACTTTCGAAATCTGCGCATGAAAGATGGCTTGCCCGGCAGTTCCATTAACACTATACTTCAGGATTCACTTGATTTTATCTGGATAGGCACCAATGATGGATTGTGTCGCTATGATGGAGAGAACTTCAAGATCTTTAAGTCAACGCCCAACGATCCGAATACTATCTCAGACAACAATGTTCAAAATCTATTTCTTAATCAGCAAGGCAACTTATATATTATGACAGCGCATGGCTTGGATTTATTTGATCTGAAACATCAAAAGATGCATCGTATCCAAGCACATGAAAATGGGGGTATTATTGACCATTCTCCTACTGATATTGTTGAAACCAGTGCCGGCGACATATATATAAGCTCATACTATTCAGGCATTAGTTATAAAAAAAAGGATGATAAAACTTTTAGTTACCTGTTTAATGAATTAAGCAATAAAGCACCTCTCTCCTCAGACCGCATCAGCAGCCTTGAATTATATGAAGATTCACTATTAATTATAGGCTATTGGGATGCTGGTGTGGACATCTTCAATCTGAGCACCTGGGCAAATGAAGATTTCAAGAAATATGCCAATGCCCCTGTTGCTCCTGTAAATGTGAATACACTTGCTTTAGATGCCAATAGCGGTATCTGGATCGGCACAAAACAAGGCTTATCATACCTCAACCTGGAAACCCGGCAGGTTGAACATTTCTACCATACTAAAAAGAATTCAAACTTTCTGCCTGATAATGATGTTATTGCTCTTCATATAGACAGTTATAACAATCTCTGGATTGGAACACGAGATGGTGGATTATCCATCACCAACTGTAATGACATCCTCAGACATGGCACGAAAGCGCGGTATTCAAAGTATACGTCCAATTATCAGAAAGGCAGCTTATCATACCGAACGGTTCTGAGCATTTTTGAAGATAATAACAAAGATGTTTGGATTGGTACACACGGTGGTGGTCTTAACTATGTTGAGAATAGAAAAAATCGGTTTTCAATGCTGCAGCATCAACCAGGTATCAGTAATTCATTATCCTATAATAAAGTCTGGGGCATTACTGAAGATCAAACAGGTAACCTATGGTTGGGAACCGATGGAGATGGTGTGAATGTTTGGTCAAAGCAAAAGGGCGTATTCAAACATTATAAACACGACGAAAACAGGCCAACATCTATCTCTGACAATGCCATTATAAGCGCTTGTACTGATTACACAGGTGCCATATGGTTAGGTACATACGAAGGAGGTCTCAACCGTTTTATTCCTGAAAAACAATCATTTAAAAGATATCAGGCACCTCAGGGGATTCCGGTTAATGATATCAGGTGTTTATACGAAGATGATGAGCAGGTTCTTTGGGCCGGACTGAACCAGGGTGGAATTTGCCAATACGATAGGCCAAATGATCGTTTTATACAGCATCCGGTGATAGCCAGTGAGGATGTAAGAGCCATACTAAAAATCAAAAATACATTGTGGATAGGAACCTATGGAGATGGTTTAATCAGCCTGAACCTCATCAATCGTAAAGTAAAAAAATATAATCCTGAAACTACAAGCAGTAATAGTCCCCAGGTGATATTTACACTAATGGCCGATAGTGATGATAATATCTGGGTAGGAACAGCCAACACTGGCTTATGCTACTTTAACACTCAGAATGAAACGTTTAAAGCTTATCAAACACAAGAAGGTCTGAGCAATAACAAAATACACAAAATCCTTAAAAACAACGACAATGCCCTGTGGATGAGCACCAACAGCGGCATTTCACAATTTAATAAAGCCTCTGAAAGATTCATAAATTATGATTGGAATCAAGGCGTTCAATCAGAAGAATTCCACAATGGCTCTGGTATCGTCACCCGGTCAGGCTTGTTTGTATTTGGAGGGATAACAGGTGTTAATCTGTTCACACCAGATGATTTTGATACCAATGAAAAACGATCCAACATACGTTTTACTGGCCTGAAAGTACTCAACCAGAATGTTTTAGTTGGCGATGAAAAAATAATTGACCGAAGCATCGAATATAAGCCTGATATTTGGCTAAACCATCAACACACCATCTTTACCATTGATTTTCAATCGGTAAAATATCCAACTTCAATAGATGACACTTACCATTATATACTGGAAGGATATGATAAAGCCTGGAGCATTAATGGTTCTGACAAATCAGTGACATACAGAAACCTGCCTCCTGGTGATTACAAGTTCAGAGTAAGGTCAACCAACAAAATGGATCAACAAAACGATGAAGCAATCCTTAAGATTCATATGAAGCCTCCTTATTGGAAAACAAAAATCGCCTTTGTTGTTTATTTTATATTACTGGCACTAATCATTATTGGCATCTTCCGCTACAGGGTGCAACAATATAAAATCAGAAACCGACTCAAATACGAACAAAAACTTCGCATAAAAGAGGGTAAGCTACATGATGAACGCTTAGAATTCTTTACAAATATTTCACACGAACTGCGCACACCATTGACGATCATTAATGTTGCCCTGGAGGAGTTAAGCATCTTTAAAACCACCAATCCCAGAATTAAAAAACCTATTGATGTTGCTTTAAACAACTCCAACCGCTTAATTGAACTCGTCAATAAAATACTTGAGTTCAGGCAAGTCGAAACTGGTGTTTCCAGTCTGGTAGTAAGCGAAGTTAACCTCAATGCTTACTTAAGCGATTTTTTACAGGGTTTTCGTGAAATGGCCAAACATAACTCGGTGAACCTGAAGTTACAATTGCCCATCAATTCGTTAAGCCTGTGGGTAGACATTGATAAATTCTCAATGATATTAAACAATCTGCTTTCCAATGCTTTTAAACACACTCCATCAAACGGCCAGATAATCTTAAGTATTGATGAAAGCAACGAACACATTATCTTAAAAGTTGAGGACTCAGGTAAGGGCATTCCCCGAAACATTCAAAACAAAATATTCAAACGCTATTACAAGCTCGAAAATGAATCAACTAATACTGGAATTGGTCTGGCCTTAACCAAATCTCTGGTGAACCTGCATCACGGGCTTATTAGCGTAGATAGTTCACCGGGTAAGGGCGCTGTCTTTAGTATTCATTTCTTAAAAGGTAATAAACATTTTAGTAGCGATCAGATAGCAGAAAGCGTTCAATCAGAAACCGGTGATATTCCTGAAATCAATTTGTCATCAATGATAGAAATCAGGGACAATGAACAAGTGCTTTTATTGGTGGATGACAATGAGGAAATACTTGAACTACTTTGCGAAAAGCTTGGTAAAGACTATAAAATCATAACCGCCACCGACGGAGAACAAGGTATTGAACTTGCTAAACAATACAGTCCCAACCTGATTGTTTCAGACATTATGATGCCCAAGCTCGATGGAACTGAATTATGTAACGTTCTGAAAAACGATGTTAAAACCAGCCATATCCCAATCATTTTACTAACAGCTAAAGGCACAACAAATGATGAGATCGAAGGGCTGAATGCCGGCGCCGATGACTATATCTCCAAGCCCTTTAAAATTGGCATCCTGCAGGCGCGCATAAAAACTATTTTAGATAACCGCATTAAACTGTACCATTACTTCTCAACCAATAAAGGTAGTGATTACGACCAATCAGAATTAATGAAAGAACATCCGAAAGAGATTGATTTCTTAATGAATATTGAAAACTATATTCTTCAACATTACCTTACAAGCGAAGTATCTGTTTTTGAACTGGCATCGGAATTGGGTTTTAGTCGTACTACCTTATACCGCAAGATAAAAAGTCTCACAGGTATGTCAATTAACGCTTTTGTACGTAGTGTAAAAATCAAAAAAAGTGCCCAATTAATTACTGAGGGGATGAATGTTTCAGAAGCAGCCTTTTATATAGGTTTTAACGACTTAAAATATTTCAGGGAAAGCTTTAAAAAACAAATGGGTAAAAACCCATCTGAATTTAAATAATACCATATCAATAACAAAATGACTGATAAGGCATTTTGCTTATATTATGGGTAAATGCCGAAACAGAATCACAGATTGATTTTATCATTCCTTTTGATTCACAACCGGTATAAGGGGTAATTTGTTCCATACTGCCCTTTAATGTGAATCAAACACAATTCAGCTCAATCAACAACAAACTACAAACAACTGATTATATACACCTTACAAATATTTATTACATTCGAACAAATTCTCCCTCATAAATGGACATTCAGCAACCCGGTCCAAAAAAGCTAATGCGATAAATTTGTTAGTGCCTAAAAGTCAATTAACAAGTAATCGTTAAAAATTCAGTTTTATGAAACCCACCAATGAATCAAATAAGAAACATTCTGCGACTTAAATTGCATTCATGGGTGCGTTTTATCTGACCATTAAAAAGTTTACAGATGAAATCATTACTAAAGATACCATTTGCCATTGTTTTATGCGCCACATTTTTGATGGCCTGCGATGATGATGAGAAATCAGGAACACCACCAACAGCTGACAATGTAACTGCTAATATTTTAGCTGAACCAGGTGATGAAATTGTTTTTGAAGGCACCTTCAATGCCGAGGCCGGTTTTTTAAATATTTCACTTTCAAACGAGGAAATAATGCTTGATAAGCAAATTGTATTTGCCAATCATGTTACTCAATACTTTCTCGAATATAAATTTTCCTTACCTCAAGATGCCGCTTTAAAAGTATATGACATTACCATATCGGCAGAAACACTTGGCGGTGCAACAGAAACATTTATAACAAAAGTTGATGTTGCTACGCCTCCATCGGTTGATGTCAACACCGATTTTACTGGCTTACCCGGTGATGAAATTGTGTTTGAAGGTACTATTACAGACGATCAGGGCTTAACAAGTATATCACTTGTTAATGCAGGTATTGGGTTAGAGCACACTATTGAGTTGAATGATAACCCAACAAGTTATGACCTGAATTACACCTATACAATTCCGTTAGCATCAGAAATGAAAATGCACAATGGTAGTATCGACGTGCTTAATATAGCAAACCGCACCACTACATTGCCTATGAAAGTTAACCTTTCGGGTGATGACATTGTGTATGAAAACATCTACATAGCAGGTGGCTTCCAATGGTGGCCTTGGAGTCCTCAACTGGCATTCCCTATGGATCAGGACACGAATGATGACAAATGGTTTGAAGTACCTGTTCATTGCTGGGATGGAGAATATGAACAACTTAAATTCTTAGGTCAGCTTGATTGGGCACCTGACAACTGGGGATTGATCGATCAGGCAGATCCTTCAAAAGGTATGTTGAATGATGAAAGTAGTGCAACTATTTTGCTGGGAGCTAATGGTGCAAATCCTGCCTATAAGAAAGTAAGATTTAATCCTTACATCATGCAGTATTCGGTTGAAGATATCACCGATGTTGTTACTCCAAGAACGGAAATGTATATTGTTGGTAACGGCTACCCTGGTTACCCTGATTTGAACTGGAATACTGAAGCAGCCATACCAATGACTCAAAATCCATATGGCTATGGCGAACACATCTTTTTGATTGAAGGACTCGAGTTTAGTGACGATGTAAGTCTTAAATTTATAGGACAAACAGATGGCTGGGGACCATATGACGCCGGCTTTGATGTGAGCGAGCAAGAGGTTACAGCCCCTGTTAGCTGGGTGAAAATTAAAGAGGGTGATGGCAGCAAGGATTTGAAATTCAAAAATCAGGCTGGTACATATACAGTTCTGTATGACTATTACCTGAAACGAGCCTTGATCTGGCAAGAGTAAATTAATTGTACGTTAATAATTTCAAGTCCATCGTTTTACGATGGACTTTTTTTATTCTAATAGGTACATGCAATAAATGATAGGCAACCAACCCTTCAATGGTTATTTAATTCATCAGGCATGTCTCTCTGTCGGAACTAACAATTATGCTTACCGGTAATTAACTAACAATCTATTTAACTTAACAACAAGACTTTCCCAATCCTTTACCTCTTTCAGAGCTCATTTTCATCTCGAATTTTCACCCCACACTCTTGCAGATGTCTTCGGTAAGTCTTCGACCTTCCTTCGGTATTTCTTCGGAACCGCTTCGGATCAACCTCGCTCCCGGCGAGGTTGATCCCGAAGAAGCCCCCTATATGGGCCTAAGCAGGTACGTTTTGAATAGTGCGGTAAAACCAGCTTAGTATCGCTGGTGAAAATCCTTTTGTTTGCACCATATGTTACATACTGTTTATTGCAAGCCGGGAGCTATTGTCGCTTTTTGGAATCGATACCCACAGAAAACTGAACATTATAATGGGAAGAACACTATAACAGATCATGAGTCGTTTAAAACAACAGCAGACCTATCAGGATCAGTTGTGTTTACAAAACTTGCGCATTTTCATGCACGATTACGGAAAAAACACCGTTAGTTATCCGCTAATGAATTAGCCTGGATATGTCTTTGTAATCTGTTATTCCGAAAAATTAGTATGAAAATGAATCTGGATTTACAGTTCACTAACCCGCTCTTTAAATTCGTTGGATGAACTAATGATTTTGCAGGATTCAGGAACATTTGGCTGCATTTCCCTGATCTGTAATCCTGTTATATAAACCGGAATATTTGGAATACAGTCAACAATATCAGTCATTAGTTGCTCAAGCTCATCTTTCTTACGTGCAGCCACCAGTGAGGTAAACAAGGCATCTGCCCCTCTAACATCTATCACTACCTTTAAATCTTCAACAGGAACGGAAGCACCAAGATAAACTACATTATAGCCTTCTTTACGGGCGATCAGACTATAAAATAATAAACCAATCTCATGCAGCTCATTCTCAGGCAGGAAAAAGACAATTGATTTATTGGCTTTTGGAACAAAATTCTGCATTTCATTATCAATGGCAACAATCAGCTTCTGACGAATAAGATTAGATATAAAATGTTCCTGGGCAGGATTTATTGTGCCGGCCTGCCACAATATGCCAATTCTATCGAGGAAAGGAAATAATATTGTTTCAACAGTAGACTCAAAACCAAGTTTTATAATGGAGTTAGTCAGTACATTGGTAAATTTATACTCATCCATTTCAAGCATGGCAACCAGTAAGCTTTCGATCTGTACATCTGTGTTTCGTGTATCCAGACACAAATCTATAACACGCTCGCGTAACTGGGCTTCAGACATTGTGGCAATCTTCGATATTTTATAGCCGTTCTGATTCAGTATCGACACATTTAAAATGCGTTTTAAGTCATCATCGTTATAAAATCTGATATTTGTAGTGGTACGCTGTGGTTCAATCAGATTGTAGCGACGCTCCCAAATCCTGATAGTGTGGGCTTTAATACCTGAAATTTTTTCTAAATCTTTGATTGAATAAAATGCCATATGTGGTTTCTCTATTGTCCTTCTTTCATTAATTGAACGTTAAACGCTTATTCAGCAAATAATGTTCAGCAAATCTGCATAATTAAGTAACAAAAAAAGGGGACACATCACATGCCCCCTCAAGCTCAACGTCAGAGCCGATTATTAAGGAACAATCACCTTGTCAATAACGTGAACTATTCCGTTTTTACCTTGTACATCCGCTGCTATTACATTAATTGAACCATCAATTGATACTCCGCTGTCAATGTTTATAGCTAGTGTTTTCTGATCATTTAAAGTTGGTACATTACCGTTGCTTAAATCTGTTGAAGCTACGTTACCACTAACAACATGCGCCAGTAAAATTGGTGTCAGGTCTTCTTTGGTCAAGTCGGCAATACCTGAAATACCAAGCGTTGAAAATAATGCTTCAAAAGCTGCATTGGTAGGTGCAAATACAGTAAACGGACCGTCTCCTGACAAGGCATCAACCAATTCTGCCTTAACAACAGCTTCAACCAAAATTGAGAAATCTGAATTATCGATAGCAATATCCACCACACTTGGAGGCATGATTACCTTGTTAATGGCATGTATCACTCCGTTTGTAGCAACAACATTGGTTGCAACAACCTCTGAATCAGAATTTAAAAACACGCCGCCCTCTGTTTCAATCTTAACACTTATATTTCTCTCAAAGGCTGTGCTTAAAGTAGGGAAATAACCTGCTTCTACCATAGATGCCGGCACAAAATCTCCAAGAGCATGATATAAAATAACTGAACTTAAAGTTTCCGCACTAAGATCATCCAATGTGATACCAGCATCAGTAAAGAACATTGCAAAAGCATCATTTGTCGGAGCAAATACAGTAAATGAGGCATCATCATCGCTTAATGCTTCTGCCAAACCAGCTTTAGTAACACCTGCTACAAGTGATGAGAATGCTGGATTCGCAATGGCATGATCAGTAATTGTCATTGGCATAATGACTTTGTCAATAACATGAATTACACCATTGTCAGCCTTGATATCAGTGGCGGTAATTTTGGCCCTGCCATTGATCATTGTTGTTTCCATGTCCACATAAAATGACAGGCCATAACCATCCATCGGGCCATCACTCAATGATGAATAATAACCTGTTTCAATCATTGAAGCCATTTTTGTTCCTGATGCCACATGGTAGAGCAGTACGCTTGTCAACACATCATTGGGAATATCATCAAGACCTGATGCACCCAGTTCTGTTAACAAGTCTCCAAATGCAGCATTAGTAGGAGCAAACACTGTAAATTCACTACTCTCTGAAGCTAAATCGTCATCTAAGCCCACTTTTTGAAGAGCAGCAACCAGAATACTGAAATCGGCATTGCCGGCAGCAATATCTGTAATAGTCATCGTTTCAACTGGCATAGGATTTTCATCGCCTGAATCATCATCGTCGTCGTCGTCACAAGATACGTTTACAAAAGCTAAACCAAGTAAAAGCATCATTACCCAAAGGTTTCTTCCAAAAATGTCAATAAATCGTTTCATGTCCTTAATATTTAAATGGTTTTTAAAAGGTGATTTGAAAGGTAAACTCTGCATGGAGTATTTTTGTTTAATCTTTTTATATTTTTCTTAGTCATTATTTGATATTCTAAATAATAACTCTTGATTGTTTGATGTTTACGAATATTATTTAGACAAAACTTTTTCATGAAAATTGCCTTTTGCATTTTACTTAGCCAAATACTGGAAAAAGATTACCTTTGCGCTTTACTTGTAATACCAGAAACTTATGATTCAATCGATGACCGGTTATGGGAAGTCCGTATGCGAGCTCCCAAACAAAAAAATAAGCATTGAAATTAAATCACTAAACAGCAAGCAACTAGACCTTAATACACGTCTTCCTAACTTGTACCGGGAAAAAGAAATTGAAGTAAGAAGTTTATTAGGCAAGCGCCTATCACGAGGAAAAATAGACCTTAGCTTTTATGTTGAGGCTGCCACTTCTGACAAAATAACAAAGGTCAATCAGCAGGTTATTGCCAATTACCATGAGCAGTTGAAGACTATTGCTTCCAATCTTGGACTCGATAACTCTACCGATTATTTAAAAGTCATTATGCCTTTGCCAGACACCGTAAAGGTTGAGTTGGCTGAATTGGACGAGGAAGAATGGAAAGCTATCACTGTTACATTAAAGGATGCTATCAAAGACATTACAGAGTTCAGAAGAAGCGAAGGCATGGCACTCGAATCTGACATTAAGGATCGGATTAAAATGATTGGAGACCTTTTGAATGAAGTTCCAAAATACGAATCACAGCGCATTGATAAAATCAAAAATCGCATTCGTGAAAACCTTGAAGAGCTTGGGCAAAGTAATAAAATAGATGAGAATCGTTTTGAACAGGAGATCATCTTTTACCTAGAAAAACTAGATGTGACTGAAGAGAAGGTGCGCTTGAGTAATCACCTTAATTACTTTATGGAAACCATCGAATCCAACGAACCGGTTGGTAAGAAACTTGGATTCATTACCCAGGAGATTGGTCGTGAAATCAATACACTTGGTTCAAAAGCCAATGATGCTGACTTGCAGAAGATCGTGATCCGCATGAAAGACGAATTGGAGAAGATCAAGGAGCAAATATTAAACGTACTTTAGCGATATACAAAGAATTTCAAGAGCCGGATAGTTAGTAGTAATGGCATCTGGCTCAAAAAATATACTGAATTAATACACTAATCAACAACTATTAAGAATACACCCCCAAGTGAAAAATTCCTGCATGCAAACAAGTGACAGTGACACTAAACAAGAAGGTAAACTGATCATATTCTCAGCGCCTTCAGGCTCCGGTAAAAGCACCATTGTTCAAGCTCTGTTAAAAAAGGGTTTCAATCTTGAATTTTCTATTTCTGCAACCAGCAGGGCTCCCCGGGGCGAGGAAAAAAATGGTGTTGAATACTACTTCTTATCCCCCGATGAGTTCAGAGATAAAATTGCAAAAGGTGACTTTTTAGAATGGGAAGAAGTATATGAAAACAATTACTACGGCACCTTAAAAAGCGAAGTTAATCGTATTTGTTCTGTAGGTAACAATATCGTTTTTGATGTTGATGTAGTTGGAGGCGTTAATATAAAAAAAATGTATGGCGATAAAGCACTGAGCATATTTGTTCAGCCTCCATCAATTGAGGAATTGAGAAAACGTCTTGTAAACAGGGGAACAGACTCTGCAGAAAAGATTGAAATGCGCATTGCAAAAGCTGAAGAAGAATTGGCTTATGCAGCTGAATTTGATAAGGTAATTGTAAACGATAACCTTGAACAGGCGCTTGAATCAACAGAGAAAGCTCTTCTTAATTTTCTGGGAAAATGAGATCGGTAGGCTTGTTTTTTGGTTCATTTAATCCCATACACATTGGGCACCTGGCGTTAGCCAATTACATGCTTGCCTTTGAAGACCTTGATGAAATCTGGTTTGTGGTCAGTCCACAAAATCCATTCAAAAAAACAGATGACTTATTAGGTGCGGAACATCGGGTTGAGATGGTTCGCCGGGCAACAAAAAAACAGGAAAACTATCGTGTTGAGGATATTGAGTTAAGTCTACCCATTCCTTCCTATACAATTGACACCCTTAAAGCACTTAACAGCAGGCACGCCAATTGCCGGTTCAGCATTATAATGGGAGCCGATAATATATTGAACTTCAACAAATGGAAGGCTGCGGATGAGATAATTAAAAACAGCCGTTTATTAGTATACCCACGTCGTAATTATACTATAAAAGAGAAAGACTTACCAGCCAATTGTAAATTAACTAATGCCCCACTGGTTGAATTAGCCTCCACGGAAATTCGCTCCTGGATCAAAGCGGGCAAAATGATTCCTTTCCTTATTCCGGAAGCCGCCTTTGAGTACATCAAACAGCACAAGTTATACCAATAATTTTAGCCTATAATAGGAAATGGCCGGAAAGCACTTTTGCAATCCGACCATTCATCCATAACTAAAGGTATAAACTAATAAATATTATTCCAAGACGATAAAAACCGGGAAGTGATCACTGTATCCGCCAAAATACCTGTTCCCCACGTAGGTTCTGAAAGGGTATCCATTATATTTCCCTTCCTGCTGCTGGCGCAATTGTTCAGCATCATACACAAATGCATTCTGATAACGTAGGCCAGTTGTTTTATTTAGCAGGTTTTGCGATATAATAAGCTGGTCAAACATATTCCAGTTACCCCGATAGCAAAGAGTTCCTACACCGGGTTTATGCTGTTCTGCCAGGGGATTATATAAATCGGCATCACTTAATTCACTTTTAACCACTGCACGCAACTCATCTTTCACGCTAACATTATGCGGATCATCATTTAAATCACCCATCACAATGATATTGGCATCTTTATTAATAGTAAGCAATGAGTCAACTACCGATCGGGTTAACTGCGCTGCCGCTTTACGCGACGGACGACTTCTCTCCTCACCTCCATACCTTGAAGGCCAGTGATTTACTATAATATGAAAATGTTCATCCCTGATTCGCCCGGTCACCAGTAATTGATCGCGGGTATATATCCTGTCCCCGTCTTCCTGGTCGTATATATAAAGAGGTAGTGCATCAACATTATCCACTTTAAAATAATTTGGGCGGTACAACAAAGCAACATCGATACCTCTCTTATCCGGTGAATCCTGATGCACTATCTGATAATTATATGCTTTTAAATTCGGATGATTTATCAAATCTTCTAAAACGCCTCTGTTTTCAACTTCACACAAACCCATAACGGCCGGACCTGGATTTGCTACCGTATCTCCCAACACACTAATAATTGAAGACATTTTGGCCAATTTATCTTCATAGCGTTGTGTATTCCAGGCTTTCTTTCCATCTGGAGTAAATTCTTCATCCCTGACCTCAGGTGCATCAATGGTATCAAAAAGATTCTCCAGGTTGTAAAAACCGATAACAACAGGCTCAGTTGTTTCACCTGCCTTTTGTCCGGTCAAAAAACACGAAGACAAAAGGCATACCGAAGCAATTAAAACAAATACAAATCTCACTATTAACATATTCTATTTTGTTTGACAGCCGAAAAGTACAAATTATAGTTTTAAAAACACAACTTCAAACACTAATATTCAATACTTTAATATTACATTAACAAACTAAACCAACCACCAACTAGACCTATTGGTCTAGTTGATAATTAATTAAATACAAATTAATTATTTATTAAAATCATCAAATAATATTCTAATAAGCTATTGATAGTTTTCCGTTTTTTTTGTCAATTTGCACTGATGCCAAAGTCACTTGCGCATCATCTATTATCATCAATATAACAGTACGTTACGTTTTATTATATCTTATAAAATGGGTAAAGTTTTAATCATTGGAGCTGGCGGTGTTGGTACCGTTGTTGCTCATAAGATGGCTTCACTGCCTTCTGTTTTTACTGAAATTATGCTTGCCAGCCGCACAAAAAGCAAGTGTGATGCTATTGCAGAGCGCGTTGGTGGAAATCGCATTCAGACGGCTCAGGTTGATGCTGATAATGTTCCTGAACTGGTAGAACTCATTAATGAGTTTAAACCTGACATTGTAGTAAATGTAGCATTACCTTATCAGGATCTGACTATCATGGATGCTTGTCTTGAGACCAAAACAGCGTATTTGGACACTGCCAATTACGAGCCGATAGATGAAGCTAAATTTGAATACAAATGGCAATGGGCCTACCAGGACAGGTTTAAGGATGCTGGTATCACTGCTATATTAGGCTGTGGTTTCGATCCGGGTGTAACAAGTATTTTTACTGCACATGCTGCCAAACATCACTTTGATGAGATTCAGTATCTGGACATTGTTGATTGTAACGGTGGTGACCATGGTAAAGCCTTTGCTACCAATTTCAATCCTGAGATCAACATTCGCGAAGTAACCCAAAAAGGAAAATACTGGCAAGATGGTCAGTGGGTAGAAACTGAGCCACATGAAATTCATAAAGCTCTTAACTATCCAAATATTGGCGAACGTGAATCATATTTGATTTATCATGAAGAACTGGAATCACTGACCAAAAATTTCCCTTCATTGAAACGAGCACGTTTCTGGATGACCTTTGGCCAGGAGTATTTAACCCACCTGAGAGTGATACAGAATATTGGAATGGCAGGAATTGAACCGATCATGTACGAAGGAAAAGAAATAGTTCCTATTCAATTTCTGAAAGCCGTATTGCCAGATCCGGGTGACCTCGGTGAAAATTATACTGGTGAAACATCTATAGGCTGTCGCATCAGAGGCTTGAAAGATGGAAAAGAAAAAACGTATTATATCTATAATAACTGTAAACACCAGGATGCTTATAACGAAACCGGAGCCCAGGGAGTCAGTTACACAACAGGGGTACCAGCAACAATCGGTGCTATGATGTACTTGCAGGGTTTATGGAAAAAAGCAGGTGTATACAATGTTGAAGAATTTAATCCTGATCCTTTTATGGAGCAATTGAACAAGCTAGGATTACCCTGGATCGAACAACATGATGTAGATATTGAACTCTAATCTAATAAGTGTAGCATTTAAAATAAGCTGTCCATTACGGGCAGCTTTTTTTCTGCATTAATCCGGATACCCGATTGAAGTTTATACCAATTGCATTCCGTTATTACATCAGAAACTCTATTGGCTTCCTTAACGATCATCATGCCCCCTATCATTTAATACTATAGATGTGCGTTTTAGTTTCTATTTGTTATTTATACGTACATTATATTTACGTTTTATATTTTCTTCATTTTTTAAAACAAGTCCTCATTTTTATAATTCAACTAAAAATAAACCTACCTTTTGCAGTAAACACCCCTTATTCAGAGTTATTTCATTGTCATTCAGTAATGATTTTGGTCACTACCCCCTTTTATACAGATATTACTATTTGATATTTATTTCATCTTTTTACTTATTTTTTGATAGTTTTTCTTGTTTTTAAATAATGATTCATTACTTTTGAATCAAGAAATAAAACAAATTACTCCATTACTAATTAAAAACAAGATTGTCATGTGCGGATTTGCAGTTTATACAGGAAGCGACAAAATGGACAAACTAAAGTTTGCCAGAGAGTTTAAAAAGATCCAATACCGGGGACCGGATAACTCAATTACCAGAGACTTTGAAGATAATGGCTGGATGGGATTCCACCGTCTTAGCATTATGGATGTATCTGAAAATGGCAACCAACCGTTAGTTTATAAGCACATTAATTTAGTATGTAATGGAGAAGTATATAATTATAATGCGCTTAGAGCTAATTACGAACAGTCATTTGAGTTCAAATCAACAAGCGACTGCGAGGTTATTATTCCACTGTTCCTCGAAAAAGGAATAGAAGAGACAGCCCGAACTCTTGATGCCGAATTTGTATTTGTCATTTACGATTCGGTAGCAAAGAAGTATTTTGCTGCACGTGATCCAATCGGCATACGTCCTTTATTTTACGGATATGACCAGCAAGGCGCGATTATGTTTGCCAGCGAAATGAAGTCCTTACATGAGATGTGTGATGATGTCAAACCATTTCCTCCGGGACATTATTACGACGGAGAGGCAATCAGGCAATACCGTGATATATCAAAAGTAGAGCAATTTGTAGACCACGAACAGGACGAAATATTTATGAACATCAACCATTACCTGACTAAGGGTATTGAGAAGCGTCTGCATGCTGATGTACCTGTTGGATTTCTGTTAAGTGGAGGTTTGGATTCAAGCCTTGTTTGTGCAGTTGGCGCCCGTATGCTTGATAAGCCCATACGAACATTTGCCGTTGGTATAGAAGATGATCCGATTGACACCAAGTATGCACGCGTTGTTGCTGATTACCTGGGGGCTGATCACACCGAGGTACTATTTAAACGTCAGGATATATTTGACTCACTAAGTCACTTGATATATTGCATTGAGACGTACGATATCACTACCATCCGAGCTTCAATGGGTATGTATATGGTTTGTAAGTATGTTTCTGAAAATACTGATATAAAAGTATTAATGACCGGTGAAATAAGTGATGAGATTTTCGGCTATAAGTACACTGACTTTGCTCCTTCACCCCAGGCTTTCCAACAGGAAGCTGAAAAGCGTCTGAATGAAATATACATGTACGATGTTTTACGCGCCGACAGAAGTATTTCATGTAATGGACTTGAAGCACGGGTTCCGTTTGGCGATCTGGACTTTGTTGAGTACGTAATGAGCATTCAGCCAGAGAAGAAAATGAATTTTACAGGCATTGGAAAATACCTGTTACGAAAGGCCTTTGAAGGTGACTATCTGCCAAAAGATATTTTATATCGCGAAAAGGCTGCCTTCTCTGATGCTGTTGGTCACAGTGTGGTAGATTACCTGAAGGCATATGCGGAAGAAATGTATAGTGATGAGGAATTTGAAATCAGGAAAGCAAAATATACACATGCAACACCTATTTCAAAAGAATCATTGATGTATCGCGAAATATTTGAACAACATTTCCCTGACAGAAGTCAATCGGTAAAAGATTTCTGGATGCCAAACAAAGAATGGGAAAACTGCGATGTTAATGACCCTAGTGCGCGCGTATTGCCGAACTATGGTAAAAGCGGAGAATAAACAATCATTAGCCATAAAAACAAAAGTCTGCAAAAGGCCGTTACCTGAAAGGGTGGCGGTCTTTTCTTTTTGTATCCGCCCAATTTCTTATTTTTGCGAAAAATGAACTACAATGCCAATTGACTATTCTCAAATAAAAACACCAGCCTATGTGCTGGATGAGCACTTGCTCCGAAATAATTTACAACTTATCAAATCGGTGCAGGACAAAGCAGGTATTGAAATTATTATGGCTTTCAAAGCTTTTTCAATGTGGAGCGCATTCCCTATTGTGCGCGAATATATTCCGAAAGCAACAGCCAGTTCTGTATTTGAGGCACGATTGGCCTTTGAGGAAATGGGAAGCAAAGCTCACACCTATTCTCCAGCGTATAAGAAGGAGGATTTTAAAGAGATCATGACGATGAGCAGTCATATCACATTTAATTCTTTATCTCAATTCCATCAGTTTAAACAAGACATAAGGGAACACCCCGAGTCTATTTCGGCAGGTCTGCGCATCAACCCACAGTTCAGTGATGTTGAAACAGACCTTTACAATCCTTGTGCACCAGGTTCAAGGCTAGGGATTATAGCCAGTCAATTACCGGAACAGCTTCCTGAAGAAATAGAGGGACTGCACTTCCATACACTATGTGAATCATCATCATATGACCTTGAAAAAACCCTCACTTCAGTGGAAGAACGTTTCGCCAAATATCTCCCCCAGGTAAAATGGATTAATATGGGTGGCGGGCACCTGATGACACGTAAAGACTATGATACCGAGCACCTCGTTCAACTTTTGAAACACTTTAAAGAAAAGTGGAATCTCCACATCATACTTGAACCGGGCAGTGCTTTTGCATGGGAAACAGGCGATTTGGTATCATCTATTGTTGATATAGTCAATAACAATGGTATTCAAACAGCCATTCTGGATGTGTCATTTACAGCACATATGCCCGATTGCCTCGAGATGCCTTATCAACCCAAAGTAAAAAACAGCGAACAAGGTACCATTGAAGGACAACATCATTACCGCCTGGGAGGCAACAGTTGCCTGGCCGGCGATTACATGGAATTCTGGTCTTTTGAAAAGGAATTAAAAATTGGTGACAAAATCATATTTGAAGATATGATACACTATACCATGGTTAAAACTACAATGTTCAATGGTGTGCCTCACCCTTCAATTGCCATATGGAATGATGAGAAAGGATTAAACGTCGTAAAAAGATTTGGCTATGATGATTACAAAAGCCGTTTAAGCTAAAAAACACAACAGGCTGTTTGCTTATAACAACAGACAGCCTGCCAGATAAAAATACCATTCACCCTTTAATCCCATTTATGTCCTGACGAAATGGAGAGTCGGCCGGCTCCGGTTAAAAACAAAGCAACAGCACCAAACAAGTACAGACCCAATAGTTCTATACCCCATCCACCATGCTGATTTAAGGTAAAAATATCATTGGCATGAACCAGGAAGATAGCTACCAGCACATTGACAATGTAGACGACACTTACCAGGCGGGTTCTATAACCCACGATAATTAATATAGGTGCGACAATTTCGCCCAGGTAAACCCCATAGGCGATAAAAGCTGGCAACCCTGCTTCAGAAAGCATGCCTTTTATAAATCCTAAGCCAGATAATTTTGCCAGTCCATGCAATAGCATTAATATGCCAACCGACAATCTTAATACCAGTAATCCTAAGTCCAAATTTCTCTTCATTGTTATAGCTATTAGTATTAAACCTGAAGTTATCTAATTCAACAAATTGATAAAAACCAAGAAACGGCTTAACTATTCGACGCCGGTCTCAGAGTTCTATATTTCAAACAAGAAACCTATGATTGAGTTTAAATCCTTATCAGGCTTAACATTTGATTAACAAATCCCTGTGTCTTATATTATAAGAGAAACCTGAGACTATTATAAAAAAACCGCAGTTACAAAACTGCGGTTTATGATCATATTAAGCACTCATTACTATATCGGATATTTCAAAAACAATTGCTGCACTAATTCATCTGTTGCTTTCGTTCTTTTTTCACCACCCGATGGAGGCATAAAGCCTTCTCCTCGTCCTTCCCATATCAATTGCTTTTCTCGCACATCAATAAGGCTGACAATTAGGGTTCCTTCCCGGTAATTATTAACATCAGTTGAGGTGTACCAACCTCCCCAACCATAATAATAAGGTCCGTAACCACCATAATGCGTATTGGTAACAACTGTTTTCTCCACCGCTGTCACATACCCGTTAACCAATAGATCAGGTTGTTCAGAAAGAGTATATCCACGCTTTTCCATCTCTGACTTAATGGCATTTTTTATGCGGCGCTTATCTAAATCATTCACTTTAATTTCATCAAAACTCTGACTGAAATTAAAAGTCTGATACCCTCTGAAATCAGCTGATGGATCCCAATCTGCCGTCGTTCGAATAGAAGAGCATGCTCCTAACAAAACGGCTATCATTGCTAAAACAAACAACTTCTTCATAATCTCAAGTTTAAAAATCAAACAAATAATATAACTATCGCCTTCTGAAACCACCCGAAGGACGTGTTGCAGGACGTGTTGCCGGTGTTGATGGCCTACTCCAGTTCTGCCTGAAACTTTCATTAGAACGGTAATTGTTATAATTCGTTTTCGGAGCAGGACGTGTAGCTGGCCTTGTTGAAGGCTGAGTCGGACGTGTCGAAGGCTGACTTGGCCTTGTCGAAGGCTGTGTCGGACGCGTTGAAGGTTGACTCGGACGTGTCGAAGGCCTTGTTTCAGGTCGCGTTGAAGGACGCTGAGCCGGTCGCGTTTCAGGCCTTACATCAGGTCTTACCGCCGGACGCTCATTGGGCCACTGTTTAGGTATGATCTTACCCCTGTTATTATCAATGCGCGCCAGGTTACCACGATCAATATTAATGTTGTTATTTATGTTAACATTAACAGTTCTGTTAAAATTATAATACGATCGCGGATGGCGATGCGAATGACGATAATAATGATAGGTCAGATGCGGATAACGGTTTGGATAATACCTGTGATGCCATCCAACATACCAGTATGAAGGCATTCCTATAAACACAACGCCACGTGGCCCGTAGTAAAATCCGGTATGGTAATACCATGGATAAGGTCGCCAGTATGGGTAGCTGTACCAATAAGGATAGCCATACCAATAGGAATAATGGTTAACATGTACAACCTCCACTTCTTTTGTTACCGGATCAGTTATACTTTTATTAGTCATTTCTTCAGAAGCAAATTGCTCCGCAGCATCAAGCATTTCCTGATAAGCCTCCGGATCTTCCTTCAACTTTTCCTGGTAATCAGCAAGCTCCTGTTCCTTCTGCGCCTTTATCTGATTATGCAGCACTTCCAGTTTGGCATTCATCTCTTCAGGATACTGCTTGTAGACACTCCCGGCCAGGCGCGTAAACTCATAGTTTTCGGCCATGGTCGACAGAACTTCAGGCGTATCAAGCAGGCGTCTTATCGACCTCTGAAAATCATCATCGTATTTTCCAATAAGTGTTTCAAATCCCTGCTGATTCTTCTCATTCAGCTGATCAATAGCTGCCAGTGCCTTATATCGTTTTCTTCCATACTTTAAAGCAGCTTCATGAATATCCTGGGGATATGACAGAATGATATTTTCAATGTCACGCTTTTTAAGCTTCCCTTCGATGGTTAATTCTTTAAGCAGATCAGGATAACGACTAAGCTCGTATATTCCAAATTGAGTATCACGATCAAAATCCTTAATAATATGCTGAAAAGAATTTTGAGCATCCTCCTGCATTTCTTTAAGCTTCGTAACAACCTGTACCTCCTGGGCCACTGTCAAAATATCTTTTCTGATGGTTTCATCATAACCTGCCAGTCCATTTAACAAGCTACTGTCTTCCTTTATCACCTTCCGAAGTTGATTACGATCAGTTTGAGCAACTGAATTAAAAGCAAGTAAATGCAACATCAACATCCACATAAGGTGAATTCTGTACTTTCTATATTTGTTAATTATCCTCATAGTAAAAAGCTATTAAGTTTTGTTTAGGCTATATTTATTTGTTATACAATAATCAATTTGCATGCCATTTTAAGAGCATCTAATATCTGAAATAAATAAACAGTACTGAAAAGTAAGAAAACTTTCATACATCCGGATGCAACTTTCACTTTAAAAAATTGTCACTTTAAACAGAAAAACAGGTTTAACTACCTATTTGTCACTACCTTTACCTTACAACATCACAAGAAAAATGACTAACACCCCAAGTAAACTAGCTGTTATAACCGGTCCAACCAGTGGAATTGGCCTCGCTTTTGCACATAAGCTTGCTAAGCAAAACTACAAGCTCCTTCTTATTGCCCGAAGTAAAACAAAAGTACACCACACAGCCAAGTTATTAAAGCATGAATACAATATAGATGTTAACTACCTTGTAGCTGACCTGGCAAATGACAATGACATCTGCAGGGTTGAAAACAAACTAAAAAACCTGAACAACATTGAACTGCTTATTAACAATGCGGGTTTTGGCTTAGCAGGTTTCTTTATGGAAATTTCTCTTGAAGAACAACTCAAGATGTTGAATGTACATATTGCCTGTACTATTCGATTCTCAAAGGCTGTATTGCCTGCAATGATCAGACAAAAGAAAGGTTACATCATTAACCTGTCCTCTTTTGCCGCTTTTATGGAACTACCGGGAACTGTTATGTACTCAACAACTAAAGCCGCCATAATTAAGTTCTCCCAAACCCTGCAATCTGAAGTAGTTAAATATGGCATTAAGATTCAGGCCTTAAGCCCGGGCTTCACTCCAACAGCTTTTCATACATCCATCAACCGGGAAACAGAGTTTATTGATCGTGTACCATCGTTCTTGTGGACCCCTATTCAACAAGTCGTTGATACATCATTAGCCAGGCTCAATACTAATAAAGTCATATGCATTCCCGGGACCATTAATACCATGCTCTTCTGGCTAAACAAAGCACCTTTCTTGTCAAGGTGGATCCAGCACATTGCAGCAAAACGTCAAAAAGAGCAAGCCTGCTCTACCGCGATAATTGCCAATGAAGACTTACAAAAAACCGCGGCTACTGTCACATAAATCGACATATAGCCACGGTTATACCTATGCTTTATAAGCTTATTTTCTTTCTAAAAGCACTACATTTTCAACATGATGTGTATGTGGAAACATATCAACAGGCTGTACTTTAGTTACTTTATATCGAACATCAAGCATATTTAAATCGCGTGCCTGCGTAGCAGAATTACAACTCACGTATACAATTCGGTCAGGAGCTGTGGTTAATATGGTCTGAACAACATCTGCATGCATACCTGCGCGAGGAGGATCAACGATCATCACATCAGGATGGCCTTGTTTTTTGATAAAATCAAAATTCAGAACATCCTTCATATCACCGGCAAAAAACACGGTATTATCAATACTGTTGATATCTGAATTCACGCGGGCGTCTTCAATGGCTTCAGGTACATACTCTACTCCCACTACCTTTTTAGCCTGACCCGCGACAAAGTTGGCAATGGTTCCGGTACCTGTATATAAATCGTAAACAACCTCATGCTTTTTTATATTTGCAAAATCACGTGTTACTTTATACAGTTCATACGCCTGCTCAGAATTTGTCTGATAAAAAGACTTAGGTCCTATTTTAAACTTTAGCCCTTCCATCTCTTCAAATATATGATCGCGACCGTTAAACAGGATAATATCCTGATCGGTTATGGTATCATTCTTCTTGGAGTTGATCACATACATTAATGATGTGATCTCAGGAAACTGCTCCTTGATATGGTTCAACAAAGCCTCTCGGTTTTCTTTATCCTCATGAAACACAGTCAAAATTACCATCAGCTCATTGGTTGAACTCGTTCTGATGATCAACGTCCTTAAAAAACCTTCCTGCTTCTTTAAATCAAAGAAAGTTATTCCGTGTTCAAGTGCAAATTCTTTAATGGCCAGCCGGATGGCATTGGAGGGATCTTTTTGAAGATGACATTTCTTCACATCTTCAACCTTATCGAACATACCTGGTATGTGGAAACCAACACCATTTCGGTGCTCTATTGTCTCATCGCTTTGCAGCTCCTGTTCTGATAACCAGCGGTTATTTGAAAAGGTAAACTCCAGTTTATTACGATAAAACTCCGTTTTTGCAGAACCCAATATAGGCAATGATTCAGGCAGCTCAACCTTACCAATACGTGACAGGTTATTCAGCACCTCACGCTCTTTATATTTTAACTGATGCTCATAAGGTAATGCCTGCCACTTACAGCCTCCGCACACACCAAAATGCTCACAAAAAGGTTTCTGCCTTATTGGGCTGTATTCATGGAAGAATACAGGAAATCCTTCGTAATAACTCCGGCGCTTCTTTGTTACCTGCACATCTACAACATCACCTGGTACTGCACGCTGCACAAATACCACACGGTCTTCAACCCGGCACATTGCTTTACCCTCTGCCGCTACATCTGTTATTGTTACCTTTTTTAATAAAGGCTTACTTTTTCGTGATCGTCCCACTTTTATATTGTTTTTCGGGCGCAAAATTAATTAAAAAAGCATACAATTACGACTAAAGTGTTTGAATCAGCAGATGTTAAAGTTAAACCTCCCAATAAAAAGCATGATATGTTAACGTTTAAGCTTCCTTTATGCCATAAATAACTATTTTTGTGCTTCATATAGCAAAACAAAAACCAAAAATTATTTAATTAATGGAACAAAAGGTATTAACCTACAAAGACATTGATGCGAGCATCTTAAAGTCTTTACCAAACCCAACCGGGCAGGCGTACGAAATTAAAATCAAGATTCCTGAATTTACATTTTTAGGGGTAAAGAACCAGCCTGATTTTGCAGATGTATACATTACTTTTTACCCCAAAAAACGCATTATTGAGCTTAAATCGTTGAAGGAATACGTTCACCACCTGCGTGACATTACAGTATCATACGAGCGCTTGATTAATGTATTTTATGACAACATGGTGGAGATCTATGACCCGGAACGCATCCGTGTAACCATGATCTGTAATCCACGCGGAGGTATAAGTTCAAAACTGACTGTTGACTCTGATTGGAAAGTTCGTGGAGGTGATGAAAAGTTCAGTGACTGGAAAAACAACCTGGAAGACACCTGGCAGGTAACAATGTAGAATAGATCAACAGGTTATTAGGTAATAGACCGCTGATTAATAACCACGAGATTTCAGAATATATAATTACAAAGGCGACCGTTGGTCGCCTTTGTTGTATATGCTATTCTAAGTTATTTTCATCGAAAGGATTTTCTTCGAAAGAATTTGACTGCTGTGCAGCTCCGGGCGGTGGCGGCGGATTATCCTCATCACCATAAGACATCATAACCAATGAAATGTCCTGATCAATCGTATAACATTTTATATTTGGCTTTATGTAATCGCGTTTAATCATTTAATATTTATTTGCTCAACAAAATAAACAATTATTCTATTATTTAACAAATAGCTTCTTTGTTATCGTTCCTTGATTCATATTTTGAATCTTAACAATATACATGCCCTTCCTTAGACTTGAAGAATATGTTGAAGACATGGTTCTTTCTTCTGAAACCTTTACACCTGTAAGAGAGTAAATGCTAATCGTTTTGAAAATACCGCTCTGCATATTTTCAACAACAACATTACTGTTAGCACTATAAAGAACAATTGCAGATGCTTCATCCTTTTCATCATGAATTGCAGTAGGGATACCTGGAATTACCCTTATTTGAAAACGACTTTGACATTCACCAGCAGACTCAGTAAAAGCATAACCTAAAGTGGTCCTAAGGTCTGTTACCACTGGATTATTTGGATCTGTTAAATCTTCTAAATAAACCTCATCCTGGTCGTCAAAATTAGAAATCTCAACCCTGTTTATTGAGTAAGTTCCATCTGCAGGTACTTTAAATGAAAGAGGAATGATAACTTCCTGATCACTTAATTCATTTTGCCCCAAAATACAATACTTCTTACCATTATCAAGAAAATATGGCTGCAGAAAATCTGTCGAGTAAGAAAAATACTTAGTTGTTTTAAACTCAGTTGCATCAACAACACCATCACTAAAAACGATAACAACCTCATCCTTATTTATTCCATTAATACCCGCCAATTTTATCTCAGGATATAACTTTGGAGTAGATTTCAGATATGAATTATTTACATTTGATTTACAGGCGTCTGTAAAGGTAATTGACTCACTGCCTGTCACTGACTCAGGAGCTACCTTAACGAAAAAGGCATGATTGGAAGGAATCTCAGGAACATCAATATTAACACCGGTTCCTGCATCTGCATTGTATGCACCATATAAGGCTTCTTGATTTTTAAAAATCCAAAACGCATCTTCTACAGCATTAGATGAAGTGTTTACATATCTCCAATCGATGGCACATGTGTATGGATTACCAACTAAGTTCCAGCCTGCACTGCTCCCTCGATTAATATTTACAGTAACATCACCTGTATTAAAAGCTCCTGAGGCAACGATAGTCTGTGCATCCCCATCATAAACATAGCCTCTCCCCAGCTCATAATTTGCACCAGCCGAAGTTGTTGCCCAATCCCCAATGGAATTGTCCCAATAATACATGGTAAAATTTGTCCCAATATCATCAATAGAAGCACCATTAATTGGAAATGTTGAATAATAGAGTCTGCTACCGGATGATATCTTCTGATACAAATACACTTTTTGGGGGTCAACATTTACAGCACCTGTACCTAAAACGACCAAATCAGCATTTGAAACAGCTTCTGAATTCAATGATAGCTCATTATTTACAGTTAAAGTGGCTCCATCAGACACAACAACAGCACCTCCATATTCAATAACTAAATTATTAACAGTAGCAGTCCCTGATAAACTTGCAGGATTTGATGCAAGAGCTGAAATTGTTATGTTGGCGCCATCAACATATGGCTCACTCCAATTCAAATCATTATTCCAATCTGAAGATTCCCCTCCATTCCATGTAAGGTCCGGAATAGGTAATACCGGGGTAAAATCAACCGCATAAGGTGTTGATTCCAATACTGTTCCGTTATATGAAGTTACAAAATAGGCTGTATATTCTGTATTTGTTGTCAAATTACTTATATCACCATTTAGTGGAGTATTCGCAGAAGTAATAGTTATATAGCCATAATGACCAGCAGGTAGGCTCCCATCAAATGACTTATTATAAACATCATCTACAGAAGGTGCGGCATCTGTTCTAAGCAAAACAATATAATGTGAATAATAATAAGTTGGAGGGAAACCACTGGGACCAACTGTAAAACTAACCTGTGCTGTTGCGGTTGTATTTAGTGCATCAATAACAGTTGGATAACCATCATTGTAGCTTTGTCCGAATCCGACATTACATAACATCAGAAACGTGGAAGTAACTATAAGAGTAATTAATTTTTTCATAGCAAATTGTTTTTGCGGCTTGTAAATCTATTCGAAAGATACTAATTAACATTCAACTAATGCGCAATTGTTTTGTTAAACACATAGCAGATCGACATTCTTTGACGAACATCAATATTATCGTTGTAATTAGGCAAATTTAATTGATAAGCGATAGACTTGTCAAGTAATCGTAATGCTCTCCATCAGCAATTTTATTAAATAAAAAGCCATTTTCTTTAGCCTTTTGCGCCAGTAACACAGGATCGATAAACAACCACTCAAAAGGTGCTGTTTTGTGGGTACCGTATTCCATTGTGTACATAACCTCTCCGTAATACTGCTCTTCAGGAGCTTCACAATAGCTATCTTCGTCAATATATAAATAGCGTAAATCAGAGCTATCAAGTATGAGTTTACCTCCCTCGTTTAATAACTCTTTCACTTTGGCAAAGAAAACCGGTAAATGATCAATGGCAGCTGCCAAGCCAATGCCGTTCATCATCAGCAATAAGGTATCGTACTTTTCCGCAGGCTCAAAGGTATAGAAGTCTTCATTGATCACATTTCTAACACCTCTTTGCCTGGCTACCTGGCAACATCCGTATGAGGTATCCAGAAGTGTTACCTCAACTCCTTTCTTCTGCAACTCCAGGGCATGTGAACCTACTGCACCACCTATATCCAATACTTTTCCTGAACAATGGTTTAAAGCCATTTGCTCCAGATTAGGCATATGCCTGTAATCTCTGAACAGGTAATCAACCGGTATTACATCATCTTCAACAATATTAGACTGCACCTTAATTTCAAGTCCCCGCTTGCCACTCAAATAGTCAAGAGCTGCCTGACCCAATGGATCGTTATTTTTTCCTTCTCCCATAATTAAAATGTGTGCTACAAAAGTAAAGTTTACTAAAATGATTACCAAGTTGTTCAGCAGACGACTTTTGAGAATCCACAGATCTGCTTATAAAATTACCATATAATGCGATACTAATTCACAGGTAGCTCATACGAAAAGATTCCGGCACAACTTAGTTTCAATCAAACACTGCATACTGTAACAAGCAAAATAAATATACTGTGGCAGACAGTCACTACTGGCACAAAAAAACTGCCTTGGAAAAGTTTCCAGGACAGTTTAGTTCTATCATAAATGTCTTTGCCTAAAAATTTAATTCTTTCAGTCCTTTAATGGTTTCTTCAGGATTTGGCGATTTAAACACATAACTTCCGGCTACCAAAACATCTGCACCCTTTTCGACCAACTGAGCTGCATTTGTATTATCAACGCCACCATCAATCTGAATGAGCGCGCGGCTGTTTTTCTTTAAAATAAGCTCTTTTAATTGCTCTACTTTATTATAGGTATTCTCAATGAATTTTTGACCTCCAAAGCCTGGATTAACTGACATTAAAAGTACCAGGTCCAGTTCTGAAACAATATCTTCCAAAACAGAAACCGGTGTGTGTGGATTTAACGTTACTCCAGCCTTCATATTATTGGCATGAACCGTTTGAACGGTACGATGCAGATGTGTACTCGCCTCAAAATGCACATTAAACAAATCGGCACCCGCATTTTTGAATGTTTCAATATATCGCTCAGGCTGTGTAATCATTAAATGCACATCAAAGGGCTTCTTCGCCAAAGGTTTGATTGATTCTAAAACAGGTATACCAAATGAAATATTTGGTACAAATACACCATCCATAATATCAAGGTGAAACCAATCTGCTTCACTATTATTAATTAATTCAATATCCTTTTTAAGGTTACTAAAATCTGCTGCCAGTAAAGATGGCGCTATAAGATGTTTCATTGCCCGATTACTTGTTTAATCAATAAAAAAATGTGCTGCAAAAGTACAACACATTTACTTATACCTATATGATATTTAACACTTTTTAGTTAAGTCCTAAGCATAGCTAAGGTAACATAGCCCTATCAACTCGCCATAACCAGACAGCTCATTTACAAACAATAATTTAGGACTAAATTTAGTAAGTCTTTGCGTTTATAATCGCTTTATTTTTGAGATCCCTGGTCTTACTGACCAAGGAAAGAGCGCAAAATTTTACTGCGGTAGGTATTCTTAAGACGTTTGATTGCCTTCTCCTTAATTTGTCTAACGCGTTCACGGGTCAAATTAAATAGTTTACCTATTTCTTCCAATGAATAAGGAGGTTCACCACTCAATCCGTAGTATAACTTAATGATATCAGATTCGCGAGTGGAAAGTGTAGCCAATGAACGGTCAATCTCCTGCCGCAGCGAATCATCAAGCAAATGGGTATCAGGACTCAGGGAGTCATTTGACAACAATACATCGTACAAGGTATTGTCCTCATCTTTCTTTAACGGTGCATCCATTGATACGTGGCGCGATGAAACCTTGAGGGCCTCCTTCACTTCTTTAGGAGCAATTTCTAAAATCCTGGCAATTTCATCGGCAGTAGGTTCACGCTGAAAATCCTGTTCAAGCCTTGAAAAAGCGTTATTAACCTTATTAATGGAACCAATCTTATTTAAAGGTAAACGCACAATACGTGCCTGTTCGGCTAAAGCCTGCAGTATAGATTGACGAATCCACCAAACCGCATAACTTATAAACTTAAAGCCCCGTGTTTCATCAAAGCGTTGGGCTGCTTTTATCAGTCCAAGGTTACCTTCATTGATCAGGTCGGGCAGACTTAACCCTTGATTCTGGTACTGTTTAGAAACTGAAACAACGAATCGCAAATTGGCATTAATCAATCGCTCCAGTGCTTTATTATCTCCCTGCCTGATCTTTTTTGCTAACACGACTTCCTCATCAGCATTCAGAAGTTTAACCTTCCCAATTTCGTGCAGATATTTGTCAAGCGAAGGTGTTTCGCGATTGGTTACCTGCTTTGTAATCTTAAGTTGTCTCATATCGAATCAGTTATGTATGGCCTTGGCTAATAATAACAACGTAGGAATTAAGATTTTTGTTTAATGCTACATTAAAAATGCATTTTTTTTTGAGACTTACAAAGTGATTGATAGTTAAAAAAATAAGGCTGATCCATTAATTTGACGAATATGTTTTGCGAGTAGATAAACTTTCCATACATTTGCATGAGTCATAGTTGACGCCTGTCAGGTTGTCAATCCTAATTATACTTTCGAGTTACATATAATTTCAGAACACAAATAAATCCAAAAAGATATTTCTTAAAATATTGTTTCTATAGTTATGTATGATATACTAGAACTAAACAAAAAGTTATTGACCGAATTGCGTCAAATAGCTAAAGAGCTTAATGTTAAGCGCGTTGAATCCTTTAAAAAACAGGATTTGATATACAAAATCCTTGACGAACAAGCAATACAGGTTTCGGGTGATAAAAAAGCTAAAAAGGAAAAGCCAGCTGAGAAGAAACCTCGCACAAAGCGCCCTCGTACTCAACGAAATGACGGGCCAATAGCTTCATCGGTAAAATCTAAAGTAGCCGAAGCCGCTGATGCCATCAATGACAAAGCTGAAGTAAAAGAACAAGCCAAAGAAACTCCTGCTGCTCCTAAAGAACCTAAGAAAGAGGTTAAAAAAGAAGTTAAGAAGGAAGTTAAAAAGGAAATTAAAAAGGAAGTAGCTAAGGAAACTGAAGTAAAAAAAGAAGCTGCTACGCCTCAGGCTGAAGAGAAAAAGGAAGTAAAAGAATCGGTTGAAGAAAAAACAGATTCGCCTCGTGAATTTAAACGACGCGACGATCGTGACAACCGTAATCGTGATAACCGTAACCAGGATGACAAACGTCGTTTCCAAAATCGCGATAACCGTCGTCAGGGTGACCGCAAAGAAGATAAGCAATACGAGTTTGAAGGAATTATTTCTGCATCAGGGGTGTTGGAAATTATGCCTGACGGATACGGTTTCCTGCGTTCTTCTGATTACAACTATTTAAATTCTCCTGACGATATTTATGTATCTCAGTCGCAAATCAAGTTATTTGGTCTGAAAACAGGAGATAGCGTATTGGGTACAATTCGCCCTCCAAAAGAAGGAGAAAAGTACTTCCCATTAATCAAGGTTGAGCAAATTAACGGACGTGAACCAGCCTTCGTACGTGACCGTGTGCCATTTGACCACTTAACACCAATTTTCCCTGATGAGAAATTTGACCTTACTACTGGTCCTAAAGCTAATTTATCATCACGCGTTGTTGATATGTTCTCTCCAATTGGTAAAGGTCAGCGTGGCTTAATTGTAGCCCAGCCTAAAACAGGTAAAACTGTTCTTTTAAAGGATGTGGCTAATGCTATTGCAGCCAACCACCCTGAGGTTTATATGATCATTTTATTGATTGACGAGCGTCCTGAAGAAGTAACGGATATGGCCCGCAGCGTTAATGCCGAAGTTGTATCATCTACTTTCGACGAACCTGCTGAACGTCATGTAAAAGTGGCTAATATCGTATTGGAGAAAGCTAAACGAATGGTAGAATGTGGTCATGATGTAGTTGTTCTTCTTGACTCAATCACACGTTTGGCCCGCGCTTACAATACGGTTTCACCAGCTTCAGGTAAAGTTTTATCAGGAGGTGTTGATGCCAATGCCCTTCACCGACCAAAACGTTTCTTTGGTGCTGCTCGTAACATTGAAAAAGGTGGTTCTTTAACCATTATTGCAACAGCATTAACCGAAACAGGCTCTAAAATGGATGAAGTTATCTTTGAAGAGTTTAAGGGAACCGGTAACATGGAGCTTCAATTAGAGCGTAAGTTATCTAACAAGCGTATCTTCCCTGCTGTTGATGTTAACTTGTCAAGTACGCGTCGTGAAGATCTGTTGATCGAACCGGATATGATGAATCGCATCTGGATTCTACGTAACTACCTGTCAGATATGACGGCTGTTGAAGCGATGGAATTCCTGCATGACAGAATGCGTAAAACCAACTCTAACGAAGAGTTTTTGATTTCAATGAATGACAATTAATGCTTAAGGAAAATGACGTTTCCTAACACGCTTCTTCGTTTTCATGTAAGCGTTAATTAAGTCAAGCTCATAAATTATAGGAACGGGATGCCAATTGGCATCCCGTTTTTTATTCTTCAATATTGCCTTGCCTTAAAATTACTACACCCAAAAAGAGTAGATAATTGGAGGTTCATTCAATGTTTGTTCAATGTTCGTTCAATGTTCGTTCAATGTTCATTCGATTATATTTGAATAAATATTGACTCTAATATCAATGATATATTATTAATTAAGAAGACACATTAGAGTTAGTCCGTTTAATCTGTAAAACTGCTCCGCGCTTTCGTTCTTCATATGGTTTATGTAATTTTATAAGTCAAAAGATTCTATGCTTAAGGTGAAAATAATTACAGCCGCTCAGATACGATTAGTTTAGGAATGAACGGCTCCTTGACTATCATGCATAATGATTGCTTCAAAATACTAGGATGTTGCGAGTAATTGTCTTAAAACATAAATATTTAAACACATGAAAAAAATAGCCCTCTTTTTAGCTGAAGGATTTGAAGAAGTAGAAGCTCTGACCCCTGTTGACGTACTAAGAAGAGCTGAATTAAAGGTGACTACTATTTCAATTAGCAATAAAACAGCGGTTTGCGGAGCTCATAACATAACAGTTTTGGCCGACCAAACATTTGAATCTGCTGATTTCTCCCAATTTGATGCTATTATTTTACCAGGCGGAATGCCCGGAACCAATAATCTGAATGCACACCCGCAACTCAAAGAATTAATACTGCGGTTTGCCAGTGAAGGTAAATTGATTGGGGCAATTTGTGCTGCTCCACTGATACTTGGTGAATTGAATTTACTCGATAAAAAAGAAGCTGTCTGTTACCCTGGTTTTGAAAATCGCTTAACAGGTGCTACTATTTCAAAAAAGCAATCTGTTACAGATGGACAGTTCATTACCGCCAATGCCATTGGCGCTGCTATGCAATTTTCATTAAACCTGGTGAGTGAGTTGTGTGGCAGCAAGGTAGCTGATGAACTGGCTCGTAAGATGCTTGTCAGGCCATAAACAAAATAGGACATCAAGCCGTTGCCTGTGTCCTATTTACTAACCTAACCCAAATCTATGAAAAAAATCTGTCAGGTAAATTCCAATTAACGTGCCAAAAATACTGATTATCAGTTATCAAAAGTTAAATTGGATTTTCAATTGTTAATTAGGAACTTTATTACCCAAACATTAGACCTGCAAACCATCATGATCAAACGCCTCTCATACAGTTTAGTCATCATATGTTTTAGCCTGATGCATCTTACCGCACAGGATCTGAAATTTAAATCCTATAAAACGGACGATGGTCTTACCGGCAGCACTGTAACATGTTTTTACCAGGCACAAAACAATATGCTTTGGATAGGAAGCGACAAAGGGGTAGATTTATTTACAGGACATTGTTTCATCCCCTTAAGAAGCTTTATTAACGATTCTGCCAGTTACACCCAGGTTCCTTCAACAGCTATCACCGAACATGAAAATAACAGCATTTGGGTAGGTACCTGGGGCGATGGTTTATATAGTGTTAATATTGAATCGGGCGACTACAAGCACTACAGAGCAGAAAATGAACTGAACAACAATACCATAAGCGATAATTACATCAATTGTCTTAAAGTATATGATGATCAGCTCTGGATTGGCAGTAATTATTGCTTAAGTCAGAAAAGTGGTAATCAGTTTATTCATTACAATTTTGAAGAGGTTTTAACAAAAGGCACCCCCGATATCAGGGCAATCATCCCAAGGTACCAACACCTACTAAGCATATTTACCAGTTCGGGCGAAATAATAGAATTAAACACACAAACCGGAACCTATCATAAAGTAGGTGAGATAAAGGCACCACTTAACAACATTACCTGTGTAGAAAAAGACCAGGAAAACCGTTACTGGATTGGAACGGAGTACAACGGCTTAATTCTACTTGGCGAAAATTACAACCGAATCACCCCTGCCGCCCCACTTGCTGAGCAACTCTCAAAGGCTCATATATCAGCGATTACTGCTCATTCTGATTATGGTATTTTTATTGGTTCCGATGGCGGTGGTTTATTTATTATCAATCCTGCAGATTACAGCTTCAAGCGTATTGAGAATTCATTTACCGATACCCATTCTTTAACCAGCAACCAGCTTGAAAGCCTTTTCATTGACTCCAATGGCATCTTATGGCTTGGTTATTTCAGAGCCGGCTTTAGCCAATCGATGTATGAAACCGATGGCATCGAACATGTTTATAAGTTAAATGCCAATGGTGGTCTTTTACCCAATAAAAATGTCAACTGCTTTACCGAAGACTCCAAAAGAAACATCTGGGTAGGCACGGAATCAGGCTTGGCTGTATATGACAAGGATTATAGGCCGGCAAGGCAAACATCGTTTGAAAAAAAGGTTATTAAAAAACTGGAAAACCTGCCTGTCACTTCCTTATCTTCATCTGTCAATCAGAAAAAAATATATGCCGGCACATATAACAACGGTCTGTTCATTATTGACCTGAAAGAAAATAAGATTACTAATCGCCATGCTGACAACTCTAATCTGGAGAGTAGTTTCATTCGAGATGTAAAAGAGCTAAACGACAGTCTGCTCTATGTAGCTACAGTTGACGGGGGCTTTTATAAATACTACAATGATCGCTTTGAAAAAGTGAAGGTCTATTTCGATGACAAGTATGAAATACAGGATTTCTTCCACATCGAACTCATTAATAAAGAATACCTCTGGCTATCAAGTGCAGGAAAGGGTGTGCTTCGCATTCATGCACCAGGGGGTAAGGGCGAGGTATTTGAATCAGTTCTGTCAACCATTTGTTACTGTACACACACCAACGCTGATCAAAGCACATACATAGCAACCAATAAAGGAATATTCAAATATGACAAACCATCCAATACTTTCAAGCCTGTTCACACTGGTCCCGAACCTGTTGATTATTACGGCATCATCGAGGATGATCTGTCAAATATCTGGATAAGCAGTTCATCAGGCTTGCATCGATTTAATCATAACACCCTCCAATTAAAAACAGTTTCAAGTCCTAACCTTCAAGGCAAAGAATTCATTCCCGGTGCATTTTATAAGCGCAATAACGGTCAGCTACTTTTCGGAGGTACAAATGGCTTTAACATTGTGTCACCAGAGAGATTCTCATCTAAGCCAAATCCAGTAAACTTGTTTATTAGTGAGCTAAAACTATATAATACGCCCATTAAGCCGGGTCAGCTTTATGATGACCAGCAAATCATTAACAAACACATAAACTACACTGAAGCAATAAATATCTCGCATGACATTGATTTGTTCAGTATTCGTGTCAATGCCATTGATTATTTTGACCAAAGCACCAATATTGCCTATACCATAAGTAACAACAGGAAACAGGGCGATGTTTTTTATTCTGAAGGAGAAATTACCTTTTTTAATATGCAACCTGGTAAATATACACTTCGTATTTACCCTGTCAGCACATCAGATGGCCAAATTAAGCAATCAGCTTTTAAAGAGATCACAATAGTTAAGAAGGCTCCATGGTGGCATTCCTACTGGCTTTTTGCCGCTCTGTTCATTTCAATCATTGGAATTATTCTTACGCTTCACCTGCTTCGTATACGAGAGTTGAGAAAAACCAAAAGAACGCTTCAGAAAAAAATCACAGAACGAACCGCTGCCCTCTTAAGCCAGAAAGAAAGATTGCAGTACCAAAAAAATTCACTGCAGGAAATGCTGGCTCAGAACAAAAAGCTGGAATCCTTTAAGGAAAGTATTATAAACATGATCGTTCATGACCTGAAAAACCCGCTTAATGGTATCATTGGCCTATCATCACTTAATGAAGCTGAATACCTGGAGCATATAAACAGTGCCAGCCGTCAGATGCTTTGCCTTGTGGAAAATATACTGGATGTGAGGCGTTCCGAGACGCACTCCCTGCAACTCTTTTATCAACATTGCGATATCAGGCAGCTGGTAAATGAAGCCATTGATGAAGTTCATTTTCTATTGAAAGATAACCAGATAGAGATACTCAATCAAATAGATACGATTGAACTATCACTGGATAAAGATATAATTCGCCGCGTATTTATTAATTTACTGACAAATGCCATCAAGTACAGTAAAGTTAATGGGAAAATAACTCTCAGAGGTACTCTTTCTGATCAACAAAAGGAAAAAATGCTACTTTTGTCCGTGCAAGATGAAGGTCATGGCATACCTGAAAAATACAGGGAAAGCATTTTTGATCTTTACCAGCAGATTATGACAAAAAAATCAGGCAAGGCAAGCTCTAATGGATTAGGCTTAAGCTTTTGCAAGATTGCTGTCAACGAACATGCGGGTAAAATATGGGTTGAATCAGAAATAGGCAAAGGTGCCACTTTCTTCATTCAAATACCCTTACAAAAACCCGCGGATTAAGCATTTAATTTTAACCTTATTAATAATGAAGAAACAATTCGCAACACTTATCATTTGCCTGATAAGTCTGGCAGCTTATGGCCAGGTTAAAAACCAACATGCTATTGGAGGACGCCTTGGAGCGGGTAATACTTTTGGTTCACAAGTAAGTTATCAGTACGGGCTGTCTAATTACAACCGCATTGAAGTTGATATGGGTTTTAACTCAAACAGCGATGGTAATGGCTTTATCCTGTCAGGTGTTTATCAGTGGGTGTGGGCTATTGAAAGTGGTTTCAACTGGTATGCGGGTCCCGCTGCATCATTAGGATCCTGGAGTTATAAAAACAGTTACACTGGCGATGGTGGTTCAGGTGCTTACCTTGGTATTGGTGGACAAATCGGTGCAGAATACAACTTTGAAGAAGTGCCTATCAACCTGAGTTTAGACACCATGCCACAAATAGGTTTTGGGCCAACTGATGAAAATTTCACCATGGGTTTATCCATTGGTGTGAGATATACTTTTTAGATTATTTTATTTTCAGAGTAATGAGGTCCGGATATGATGTCCGGACCTTTTTTTGTATCTGTTGTTTAACGCTGCCTTAAAAAATAAAATTACTTTTGGGGTAACCTGCTTGAGAATGGATACGACCAATAACCCACAAATACTGCTAAATGCGCTTATTGCAAGTGAAAAATCGGCTTTCGACTCACTATTCAGGATGTATTATACTACATTATGCAGATTTGCAAATACCATCACACGTTCGCAGATACTGGCAGAAGAGGCTGTTCAGGATACGTTTGTTAAACTGTGGGAAGAAAGGAAAAAACTTAAGCAGGTTAAAAACATCAAATCATACCTCTTCAAATCAGTTTATAACCAATGCCTGTGGTTGGTTAAAAAGCAACATACACAAGAACGATACGAGCAGCAATATGCTTTGGACATGCCTTCTCTTCTAAATGAGGAAGAGAAAGAAAGTTGGGAAGCGTTTAAACCACATATTCAGGCAGCTGTCAATAATCTTCCGGCGAAATGTCGACAGATATTTTTATTACGCCGGTATGAAGGATTAACAAATGCTGAAATTGCCGACTACCTCAACATTTCAATAAAAACCGTTGAGAATCAACTTACAATTGCCATACAAAAGCTCCGTAAAGAACTCCATCCTTTTATAAAAAACCTGATTATTTTATTTTTTATCGAAAACTTTTAGGGGTTTCTGTTCTGGCTTTTCTCTATAAAGAAAAAAGCTCATGCAAAAAGAGGCTCCCATTAAAAAGATATTATCAAAGCTGGATCATTCAATTACTGCGGAGGACTCACAGGAACTTGACAGCTGGCGAAAAACATCTGAGGAAAATGAATCGTTCTATAAAACATTCACTTTTTTATGGAACGATAAACTGACTGGAAAATCATCCTATCATCCTGAAACTGAGAAAGCCTTATCAATCACCCATCTGCGTATTTCACGACGACAGTTTATGAGGAGAATGGTTAATGCAGCAGCCGTATTAACAGCACTTATTGCCATTGGCAGTATATTATTGATGTTGCAGTCCACTAAGCACACCATCAAAATAATTGCAGATCGGCAAAAGGAATTTACCCTGCCCGATAAAACAACCGTCATTTTAGCCAAAGGCAGTGAGCTAACTTATCCTGACATCTTTAAATCCTCAAAACGTGAAGTTGAACTCGTTGGTAAAGCCTGGTTTCATGTGACGCATAAGCCTGAACAACCCTTTATTGTAGAGACCCACAACGCTTTCACTAAAGTATTGGGAACACAATTTACTATAGCAGCTGATAAAACAGAGCCAACAGCGGTTTTTCTTGATGAAGGAAAAGTTGCTTTTCAGGCTAAGCAATGGTTTTCAAAAAGCCACATCCTGAATCCCGGTGAGATGATAGATTATTCAAATGGAGTGTACCAAAAAATAAAGCAGCATAACCTGAATGCTTCTTCATGGGCAACACAACAATTGAAATTTAAAAGTACTCCTCTTCTTGAAGTTATTCGTGAAATAGAAACGTATTACAATGTTAACATTGAGCTACAAACACCTCAGATTGGTGAGCTTCGGTTTAGCGGCATGCTTAAAGAGTCGAATGCTCAGGATGCACTTGAAATAGTAGCACTAACGCTTCAACTCAGGTTGATTCAAAATAATAAGACCTTTACCCTATGCCTGTAAATAATAAATTCCTTCTTCTAACCTTTTTGCTTACCTGTGCCTCACTAATTAAGGCACAAAAAACAGCACACTTTTACCTTGACAGCATCGCTCACTTAAACCAGCTGGAACTTTGCTATAGCGAAGACATGGTCAACCTGCAGCAAACTATTTATCCGTCAGGCGATAGTCTTTCGTTGGAGGATTACATCAGGCATGTGGCATACGAAAGTCACCTCCACATTCAACTTAAAGGCGATAACTTAATCATTACCAACCCCAATGAGCAAACCATTTTGATAAGCGGAAAGCTTATGGATTTAAGCTCAAAGGAATCATTACCTTTTGCGCATATCCTGCAACGCGACTGGGGAACGGGCTCCATAACCAATGCCGAAGGTGGATTTGAACTGCATGTGCCAGCTGTTTTAAGCGGATTACCCCTTGAATTCTCATGCATGGGGTATGCCGACACAACAATTATCGTCCCCCATCAGGACAGCCTGAACCTGCGGATAGCTTTAAGACCAAAACCCTATAACCTCAACGAGGTGTTGGTATTACCCAATGGCAATACCGCCGAAGATTTAGTACGCATGGCAACCAAACGCATCAAACGCAATTACCACCGTAAAACGGCACAAATGGATGCTTTTTACAGGCGCACCGGATTTAGGGATTCCATGTTTGTGCAATTAATGGAAGCGGCTTTGCTGATTGAAGACAAAGGCATTGACATGCCTTCTTCTACAACAAAGATTAAGCTTCTTGAAGCCAGGCAAAGCAAAAACTACCTGGTTCAGATGGATGCCAAACGAAAGTGGGCTCACAAAAGAATGGAGGAGTTGATACATGGTGGTCATCGTAATACCTTTTACAGAGCCTATAATAACCCGGTCAGAACGTATAGAGATGATTGGTGGTATAAGCCATTGACCGACTATGAGGACTTCAAATATGAATTTCATGGTGCCATGTGGTTAGACTCCAATAAAGTTTATAAAATTGAATTTGAACGTGATAAGTTATATATAGATGGGCGACGGTCATCAGAAAATAAAAACTACTATAGAGGAGGCTATATTTATATTGATGCAACTGATCATGGCATTCATAAAATGCAGTATATCAACAGAGCGAAAGAAGGCAATAAAAGCCAGTACGCACGTGTCCTGCGCAGAAATACCATCATAAGTTTCCAGAAAATTGACAATAAGTACTACTTAAAATATACAAAAGCCATTGTGTACCCTGAAGCGAAGCTTTATGTATATGAAAACCCACATGCAAATGAAGAAGATAGGAAAATAAAATCGTACCAATGGGCCGAACAACTACTAGTTATCACCAATATTGTAAGGGAGCGACAGCAACGTGAACGCATCCGACAGAGGGACCTGTTAGATAAACATGAGAATTCGTTTGAAACCAATTACCCATACAATCCCGATTTCTGGCTTAACTATAATATGATCAAACAGAAACCATTGCCTGGTAAAGCCATTGAGGACCTGGAATGGGAAAAGTCTCTTGAATTACAATTCCAGGATAACAGTACTGTCAATATCAATAAGTAATAAAAACTCTAAGCTGAATATATGCAACTCAAAACCCTTCTTCTAACCTGCCTGCTGCTTTGCACTTCTATAACTGAAGCTCAAAAAACAGCACATTTTTACCTTGACAGTATCGCTCGGTTAAACCAGCTGGAACTTTGCTATAGTGAAGACATGGTCAACCTGCAGCAAACTATTTATCCATCCGGTGATAGTCTTTCATTGGAGGATTACATCAGGCATGTGGCATACGAAAGTCACCTCCATATTCAACTTAAAGGCGATAACTTAATCATTACCAACCCCAATGAGCAAACTATTTTGATAAGCGGAAAACTCATGGATTTAAGCTCAAAGGAATCATTGCCTTTTGCACATATCCTGCAACGCGACTGGGGAACGGGCTCCATAACCAATGCCGAAGGTGGATTTGAATTGCATGTGCCAGCTGTTTTAAGCGGATTACCCTTTGAATTCTCATGCATGGGGTATGCCGACACGACAATTATCGTCCCCCATCAGGACAGCCTGAACCTGCTGATAGCCTTAAGACCAAAACCCTATAACCTCAACGAGGTGTTGGTTTTGCCCAATGGCAATACCGCCGAAGATTTAGTACGCATGGCAACCAAACGCATCAAACGTAATTACCACCGTAAAACGGCACAGATGGATGCCTTTTACCGTCAAACCGGTTTTCGTGACTCTACCTTTGTCCAATTATTTGAAGCAGCATTGCTGATTGAAGATAAAGGCATTGACATGCCAACCTCTACTACCAAAATAAAGATAAGGGAAGTAAGGAAAAGCCAGAATTACTATATCCCCATGGATGCCAAACATAAGTGGGCCTACGAAAAAATGGAAAAGATGATTCTTGGCGGTCACCAAAATGTTCTTTACAGAGCATACAGTAATCCTGTAAGAGGCTATAAAGTCAGTTGGTGGTATAAACCTTTAACAGACTATGAGGATTTCAAATATGAATTTGAAGGAGCCATGTGGTTGGATACAGTTAAAGTCTATAAAGTCAAATATGAATACGATCGGCTTTATGTAAACGGCAAACGCGCATCGGAACTGAGTGACAATTTTGATGGTGGCTACATTTATATTAACGCCAGCGATTATGGTATTTTAAAGATGAATCGGATCTGGTCGTTTCACGCATCTGATAAAAACAGAAGTTTAGCAATTAAAGATGATAAGTTTGCTGATACTGAATATAGCTTTCAGAAAATTGATGGTAAGTACTATTTAAAATACATAAGCGGATTAAATGGTCCTCAAGGCAAATTCACCATTTATGAAAATCCTGATGCTGCGAATAAAGATAAAGTCATCAAATCAAGGCAATGGGCCGAAAGCATGCTTGTAATAACCAATATAGTAACAGAGCGTCAGGAGCGTGAACGAATCCGTCAAAGAGAATTATTGGATAAGCACGAGAATTCCTTTGAAACCAATTATCCCTATAATCCTGAATTCTGGCTTAACTACAGCATGATCAAACAAAAGCCATTGCCTGGTAAAGCCATTGAAGATTTGGAATGGGAAAAATCGCTTGAATTGCAATTTGAAGAAAACAGCACTGCCAATGTTGAAAATTAAAGAACTAAGCCATCAATATGGAAAACAGGTCATTATCGACCAATTATCCATTGAAACACAAAAGAGTGGATTACATGTTTTTGCCGGTGCTAACGGAAGTGGAAAATCCACCTTATTCAGACTAGTTGCTGGCTTCGATATTCCACATAAAGGCACAATAGAGGTAAACCAGTTAAGCAATGCCGATGACTACAGAAATCAGCTGGGCATTTCCCTGGAGCCATTTAAAACTGAACCGGATCTGTCGGTTGCCCAAATACTGTCCATGGCACAACAAGAAAAAGGTGTGAAGGATGAAGTAATTGATCTCTGGCTAAATTTCTGGGAGTTAAAAGACGTAAGAAACAAGCGTTTTAAAGAATTATCTGTTGGCATGGTAAAGCGTCTCTCATTAATAATCTCCTTAATTGGTAATCCTGATATTTTAATATGGGATGAGCCATTTAACGGACTTGACCCTTTGGGTATTGAAAAGTTGCAAGATTTGATTGAACAAGAGATCAAAGCCGGTAAGTTAATACTCCTCTCCACTCACCTCTTAAGTGAGCTGTCCAATACCATTGAAAAAGCTTTTATTATGGAAGATGGCCAGGTTAAAAAAACACTCACAAAAGATGAATTAAATACAAGCGATGATAAATCGACCATTTTAAAATGGTTACAAGTACAGGCATAATATGATCAAACGCTATCTAATATACGAATACCAGCTTTTGGCCAGCCGGCGAACACTCATTCCGCTACTGGTTCTTGCGTTAATACTATTGTTATCGTCATTTTTATCCCTCTGGACAGGAAACAATGACCATCTGACGGGCAATGAATTAGCCAGGTATTTGGCCACTAGTTCCATGTCATCCACTTTACCGGCACTATTCTTTGCCATGTGGCTTATACAAATGGTCTCTCACCTTGTAACATCGGGTTATTACAGTAGCTTGCTGTATTTTGGAAGCTCCAGAGCAAAACTGTTTGTCTACTGCCAGTTTCAGCTTGTGGTTTACTTGCTACTGTTTCTGTTCATCAGTTATATTGTTAATTCATGTGCGGGCATTTTCTTTGGCGTCTTTCCCTGGCAGCTACTCTTTGAACTTAAGCTCAACAGCTTGTTGTCATACACATTATTTTTGTATGCCATTGGTAATGCAGGTCTGCTTATAGGTCTTTATAAACCCACGCATTTAATTGTACTGCCTTTCTTCTTTTACTGGCTGATGGAATCATGGCTGGTAAGCTACCTTGTCCGCAAATTTGAGACGGATTATATTCGCGCATTGCCATTGTCCAGCTTTAAAGCAATAATAAGCAATGCGGTTTTAAGCCCCTATATGATGTTTATTGTGAGTCTGTATATCTCGGTATTATTATTCCTCACTCAACGCATCATCCTAAGCAAGAACTTCCGATAATATAGCACCTTATACAATGACTAAAAAAGCCCCATTCATAATTTCCATCATATTCATCCTGGTATTGATCAGCAACAATGCCATTTCCCGATGGGAACAAACGGCAGTATTCCGCAAATACCATAACATTGATGAACCAATCCGCAAAATATTACAGCAAGATGATTTTCTGGCTGATGAAAGTAATAATAGAATATTTGTCATCAACCTATGGGCCACCTGGTGTCAGCCATGTGCCAGAGAAATACCACACTTAAACAAGCTTGTGGACCAATATGAAGAAGACGGTGTTTTGTTTTTAGCCATCAACAGTGAGAAAGAAAAAGATGTCATTGAATGGCTAGACCTTCAGAAAAATGATTTCATCTATTTTCATTTACATGATCACCCCGATTTAACCAATTACCTTTTTCAACTTAATCCCGACCAACAATACAAAGCCGGTCTGAAACCTCAGCACCTGCCAACCAACCTCATTATAAAGAATGGTGAAATACTCTATTACCAAACAGGCTTTAGCGAAGAAAATATTCAAGCTTTGGAACTGGCAATTAAAGATTGCATCAAAAAGTGAGTTCTGTTATTCAATTTAATGTTATAAATCATGATTTTAATAATTTTAGGTACTATATGCGCTGAAATAATTTGAATTTATTACATTGCACTTCCCAATGTCAAAATGCCTAATGATCAAACAGGAAGTACATACCTTCATTTTGAAACAGTGCCATAATAACTACAGGCGCTGCATTATGCATTTTTCGTTTTCATCATTAGCCCTGATCAGCTTGTATGGCCGCTTTGGCACAGGTTTATTTGAGTGCTGGATTTCCTGATATTATTTTTTCTACCTGATTATTCTTAATGGCATTCTGCCATTATCATATTCGCGTGTACTCTTGTACATGTAACTCAACAAGCTAAACTGTTTATAAGTAAATCAAATTCAATGAAGAAGTTAATTATTCTTTTCTGTGTTACATGCTTTCTGGCGCCGGCAATAAGCCAGATAAGCATTGACACAACAGACTATCAGCGAGCCGAAGAATTTATTTCGTCGAACATTACTAAAAAGTACTACCGCTCATGGGTTAATCCTCATTGGGTAAAAGATGCTTCGTTCTTTTGGTATTCGGTCAACACAAAAAAAGGAACCGAATACATTAAGTGCGAGACTAATAACGGCCATAAAAATCCCTTATTCGATCAGGAAAAACTGGCAGCACTACTGTCAAAAGAACTTGATAAAGAAATAAAACCCTATGATCTGCCAATTGCATCCTTAGAAATGAACAAGGATGGTAAGGTATTGACATTCAAAACTCATCAACAATGGTATAAATACAATGTAGCCGATAACTCACTAAAAATATTTGATAAACCTCAGAAACAGAAGTTATCATCAGCCTCGCCTGACAAAAGCCGGCATGCAGTTGTACACAATTACAATATATGGCTGAAAACAGGTGAGGACTCTGTACAAATGACTTCAGATGGCACCCCAAGATATGGCTATGGTGTTTCTCCATCCTGGTATTCGACCAAAAACATTGAATTGGAAAGCGATCATCCCCTGGAACTGGATATAAACTGGAGCCCCGATGGCAAATACATAATAGCCGGCAAATATGATCGCAGGCAAGCCAGAAACCTGTATTTGTATAAAGTACTACCTGATGAAGGCCACCGCGCTGAAGTCCGGGAATATGAACGTCCCATTGCCGGTGATAGTATAGTACCAACGGTAGAATATGTTCTGATCGATGTTGAGCAAAAAACAGTCAAGCAACTGGATATACCCGCCAAAGCAACATTTCTGGCCTATGGCTTCGATTGGACAAACGATGGTTCTAAAGCTTACCAGGTAAGCTATGTGAGAGGCTACAAATCTGTTGAAATATTTGAACTGACAGCACAAACCGGCAAAGTAAGAACTGTTTTCACTGAAAGTGCCAATACATATGTTGACCCGAATACAAGCGATTTGCGCATTCTGAATAAAGAAAAGCAACTATTATGGTTATCAGAGCGTGATGGCTGGCAACACATCTATCGTATTGATCAGGTAAGTGGTAAAGTCATCAACCAGGTAACTAAAGGTGATTTTGTTGTACGTGGCATTCAGCATGTTGATGAAAAAGGAAAGCGTATCTATTTCACAGCTGGTGGTAAGGAAGATGGCCTTGATCCTTATTATCCACTGCTATATTCTGTTAGATTTGATGGTTCAGGCCTGAAGCAATTAACATCAGAACCAGCCTCCCATACCTTGTTCTTTAATGAAAACGGCCGGTTCTTTGTCGATAATTATTCAACAGTGCAGGAGCCAAATGTCGCCTTGCTCCGACGAAGTAAGGACGGGCGTATCATTGCCAAACTTGAAACAGGTGACATTTCTGAAATTCTGGCCATGGGCTGGCAAAAACCCGAACCCTTTAAAGTAAAAGGACGCGATGGCCAAACAGATATTTATGGCGTTCTGTTTAAACCATACAACTTTAATCCTGATAAGAAATACCCGGTTATTGAAGGCACATACAGCGGTCCGCAAACCATTCGTGCTCCAAAAACCTTTTACCGTGGTTTGTCTAATGATGATACCCCTCTAACGCAACTGGGTTTTGTGTTGGTAAATATTGATGGAATGGGTTCTGCATTCCGCTCAAAAGCCTTCCACGATGTTTCATACCGAAACCTTGGAGATATTGGTGGACCGGATAAAATAACCGCCATCAAAACATTGGCTGAAAAATACCCATGGATAGATATGAACCGTGTTGGAATATTTGGTCATTCTGCCGGAGGATATGATGCAGCAAGGGCACTATTGGCTTATCCTGAGTTTTATAAGGTAGGCGTGGCCACCGCCGGAAACCACGACCACCGATCAGCTAAAGCCTGGTGGCCCGAGCTGTACATGGGCTACCCGGCAGGCAGCAATTACGATGAACAAAGCAATTATACTCATGCTAAAAACCTGCAGGGACATTTGATGCTTGTGCATGGTGATCAGGATCAGAATGTGAACCCGACAGCATCCATGCGGTTAGCGGCTGAACTGATTAAAGCAAACAAAGACTTTGAACTATTGCTAATCCCCAATAAAGATCACGGTCAGGTATACTACGACAAATACATGATTCGCAAGCGCTGGGATTTCTTTGTGAAGCATTTGCATGGTATTGACCCACCCAAGAATTATAAGATAAAATAATTATCCTGCTGAATATAAATTACTAATATTAAACCCCATTACATATGTTTTCAAAAGACACTTATATTAAACGCCGTCAACAGCTGGCAAATGATGTTGACAAAGGCTTGTTATTATTTATCGGAAACACAGAAAGCCCGATGAATTATGCCGATAATACGTATCGCTTCCGTCAGGATAGCAGTTTCTTATATTTCTTTGGTTTAAATCATCCTGACCTGGTAGGTATAGTTGATGCCGAAAGCGGAGAAGCAGCCATTTATGGTGATGATTACACGATTGATCATATTGTCTGGATGGGCAACCAGCCTACCATTGCCGAGCGTTCGCTAAGCTGTGGTGTTAATAAAACGGGCACTACAGCCGACCTTGTGGCAACTCTCGCTAAGGCAAGATCAAATGGCCGCCCTATCCATTTCTTACCTGTTTACCGTGGCGAAAGTAAAATAAAACTACTGGAATGGCTTAATATCCAGCCATCTGAAATAAAAGAAAAAGCTTCACTGGAGTTGGTACATGCAGTTATTAAGCAGCGCAATTATAAAAGCGATGAAGAGATAGTTGAAATAGAAAAAGCGGTTAACACAACAGTTGAGATGCATTTGGCTGCCATGCGCATGGCACGTCCCGGTATGACAGAGGCACAGATTGCTGCCGAAGTAGAAAAGGTAGCCCTGGCTGAAAATGGTGGTATCTCCTTCCCTGTCATAGCAACCATTAACGGACAGACACTTCACAACCACTATCATGGTAATACTTTGGAGAGTGGTCAATTGTTTTTGCTTGACGCAGGAGCTGAAACATCAATGGGCTATGCCGGAGACATGTCAAGTACCTTCCCTGTAGGTAAAACATTTACATCACGACAAAAAGACATTTACCAGGTAGCTTTAAATTCTCACGAAAAAGCAATATCGATGCTAAAGCCTGGAGTGGCTTTTAAGGAGATATACCTGGAGTCGGCTCGCGAAGTATTGCGCGGCATGAAAGACCTTGGGTTTGTTAAAGGCAATATTGATGATGCCGTTACAAATGGTGCTCATGCCATGTTTTTCCCTTGCGGATTGGGGCACATGATGGGGCTTGATGTCCATGACATGGAAGACCTTGGTGAGCAATATGTTGGATATGACAATGAAGCAAAAAGCACACAATTCGGAATGAAATCTTTACGCCTTGGTCGTAAACTGGAACCGGGCTTTGTACTTACCATTGAGCCTGGTATTTACTTTATTCCTCAGCTTATTGACAAATGGAAATCTGAAAAACATTTGACAGAGTTCTTAAATTTCGATAAACTTGAAGAATACAAAGATTTTGGTGGCTGTCGGAATGAAGAGGATTTCTTAATAACAGAAAATGGTTATCGTTTATTGGGTAAACCGCTTCCAAAAACCATCGAAGATATTGAACAAGAACGCTTAAAAGCATTTTAACCGGTAATTATGCGAATTTTATCATCACAGGTTATTGATCAAGCTGCCACACCTGCTTTATGGACAGACATTATGGAATTAGCCCTGAGATCATCGTTTGACCAGGACTATTTTACACCCAACAGAATGCATGTGGATATTAATGACAACACTTTGTTATTAATGCCATCTGTTGGACCTGATATGTTTGCAACAAAGCTGGTTTCTGTATTTCCTGAAAATGTAAAAAAAGGAAAAGCAGCCATTAACGGAACTGTTGTTCTAAACGATGGCGCAACAGGAGAATCATTAGCACTGCTTAATGGAGCAAAGTTAACAGCTATGCGAACTGCTGCTGTAGCCTGTGTTGGTATTCGTCATTTATCAGATCCTTTAGCAACTACACTGGGCATTATCGGAGGTGGAGCACAAGGGCGTCACATCGCATGGCTGGCCAGTCATGAGCGTGACCTGGAACGGGTATATGTATATGATCGTTCGCCTCAAACCATCAATGATTTTATCAATTTCATGACCGATAAGTGCCCTGATGTGGATGTTGCTCTTTGCGAAGATGCACAACAGGTGGTGGTTAACAGTGAAATTGTGGCAACAGCAACAACATCTGTTGAACCTGTCATTCCTAACCTCGAAGATCTGATCCTTGGAAAATGCTTTATCAGTGTTGGTTCCTACAAACCGGAAATGAGAGAATTGCCCGAATCAATTTTCAGACTGATTGACAGTGTATGGATTGATGCAGAACATGGCATAAGCGAAAGCGGTGACCTCATCTATCCTCTGGAGAATGAATTGGTGAAACCCGAACAGGTAAAGCATATTGCGGAGCTTATTGAACAGCCAAACAACCTGGGATTCAGAGAAACACGCCTGTTTAAAACTGTTGGTCAGGGCATCTTCGATCTATTTGCAGCAAAGCTTGTTTATGAAAAAGCCTGCGAGAATAACTTAGGACATGAAGTGGAGGTTTAACAACACAACCAACGATAAGAGGTTCATTTTCAAACATTAGTAACAGATGACCAGTGATCTATGATCAATAAGAATTAAGCATCCTCTTAAGACTTAATAGTGATTAAGGTATATCAGTTAAACAGGCTTGACACTTCTGCTTTTCAACTATTAAACAGCTCAACAATTCAACTTACTACAATGATCAATTTAAACAAGTGGAACTGGACACCTCCAAAGGAGTGGCTCCGAATCCAAACTGTCGATCTGCATACTGGTGGTGAACCTTTGCGTGTGCTATATGGTGGTCTTCCTCATGTACCAGGAAAAGATATACTTGAGAAACGCCGTTACTTCAGAGATAATTTAGACCATATAAGAACCGGTACCATGTTCGAACCACGGGGGCATGCAGATATGTATGGCGCCCTTATAACAGAGCCGATAACTGAACAGGCTGACTTTGGCACCTTCTTTTTACACAATGAAGGATACAGTACTATGTGCGGCCATGCCATTATTGCCCTTACCAAATTAGTATTTGATACTGGTATGATTAGGAAGGAGGGTGATGAACCCGAACTGATCATTGACGCACCTCCTGGCCTGATTCGTTCAAAAGCCTTCCGTAAAAAGGGCATTGTTGAAAAGATATCATTCCTCAATGTACCATCATTTTTACTACTCAGAGACGAGACAATAACGGTAGATGGAATTGGCGAAGTAACTTTTGATGTGGCCTATGGCGGTGCTTTTTATGCCTTTGTTGATGCCGATAAATTAGGTATTGGCATGGAAGAGAAGAATTACAATCAATTGATTGATTGGGGACGGCGTATCAAATATGCCGTTATGGAGAAATACGATATCAGGCATCCCTTTGAAGAAGACTTAAGCTTTTTATACGGTACCATTTTCACCGGGAAACCACAAAATCCTGATCACCACAGCCGCAATGTCTGTATTTTCGCAGAAGGTGAAGTTGATCGCTCATCAACCGGATCAGGCGTGAGTGCGCGGGCTGCCCTGCACCATGCAAAAGGTGAATTAAAACAAGGTGAACGCATCACCATTGAAAGTATCCTGGGAACGACTATGGATGTGATGGTAACAGAGGAAACAAGCTATGGACCACACAAGGCTGTTGTGCCCGAAGTGACCGGGACAGCACATTTAACAGGAAAAAATGAGTTCTGGTTCGATCCTGAAGATACTTTAAAGGAAGGCTTCATTTTCAGGTAGGTAAAGATTCAATGACCTATAGATTATTTCAATTGAAATAAGAGAGCCACGACTAGCCATTACGAATTCCTGGTTCCTGATATCAGGAACCAGTTGCAAGAATATTAAAATCAATACAATGAAAACATTAATATCGACACTTATTCTTATGCTAGGTACATGCAGTCATATTATGGCCTGCACAGTAATTGCAATAGGAAAAAAAGCCTCTGCCGATGGATCGGTTATCGTATCACACACAGATGCAGGCCCTGATTGTCGCATCAACCTGGTACCTGGTCAACAATTTAAAGCTGGAGAAAAAGCTCCTGTTCACTGGGGCATGATCGAAACGGGACGCCCGTTGGGTGACTATGGCGAGGTAATTGGTCATATTCCTCAGGTGGAAAAGACCTATTCCTACTTCCAGACTGCTTATCCACAAATCAACTCAAAACAACTGGCTATTGGCGAGAGTACATTAAGTCAACGACCTGAATTGATGGTCGACCGTTCTGTGTGTGAGCAGATAATGACGATAGAACAAGCCCAGGCCTTTGCTTTACAGCGTTGCACCAAAGCTCAAGATGCTTTAAAACTTATTACCAGTTTACTCGAGACATACGGTTTTCTTCCATCGTGCATTGATGAAAGTGAGTCACTGGTCATTGCTGATACTGACGAAATATGGGTGTTAGAAGTATTTAGCGTAGGTAACGCCTGGAAAAAAGACAGCGGCAAGCCGGGATGTATCTGGGCGGCACAGCGTGTGCCCGACGATCATGTGATGATCATTCCTAACTGGAGCATTATTAAGCAGATAGACATTGAAGACGAAGACAACTTCAGAGCGTCATCAAACTATAAACAGGAAGCCATTGACCGCGGCTGGTACAAGCCAGAATCAGGCAAACCCTTTATCTGGCAAGAAGCCTACTCTCCTATTCCTCGCGAATGGTCCACGTCTCGCTTCTGGCTGTTTTATGCCACTTTTGCCCCTGAATATACCAAGTGGCCCGATCGCTTCACTTCATCGGTTTGGGAAGGTGAGAACCAGTATACACAATACATTGAACCACTATCCATTTATCCGTTTTCAGTTAAACCCCAGAGAAAATTATCTGTACAGGATGTGATGGCATTTCAGCGTTCAACCTTTAAAGGAACAATTTACGACAAAGAAAATGCCCCGGCCTGGTATTACCCTGATGAAAAAGGCCAACTAACCAAAAGTGCTTTTGCTACGCCATTTCCAACAAAAGAAATGCGTCGGGTAATGAATATAAACAGCCGCCGAAATGTGGCACGTGCCAGAGGTGAATACGGAATGGTGGCACAGTTGCGTTCATGGCTGCCCGATGAGATTGGTGGTGTTTACTGGTTTTATGTAGACAATGCTTATACCAGTGCCTATGTCCCAATATACACAGGTGTGACTGACGTGGCAGAATGTTACAAAGTATACAATCCTGAATACTATCAGGACAACAGCATTCGCTGGGCGGTAGATTTTGTTGACAACCTGATGTATCTGCGCTGGCAGGATGCCCACAAAAAGGTGATTGAAAAACGCGACCCAATGGAAGCACGTTTCTTTGCAGAGCAAAAGTCTGTTGATGAAAAAGCACAGGCATTAATGAATAAAAGCCCGAAAAAGGCAAAGGCCTACCTTACACAGCTTACCATTGACCGGATGAATGAAGTTCATGAGTTATTTAAAGAGCTGAAGCTGGATTTAATTTCTGAGTTTACCAATAATAAGCAAGGTATATAGGTCACCAGTAAGTTATAAACAGTGAAAGGCTGAAAACAAAAAAGGGATTTGCTTAAATGCAAATCCCTTTCTTCTATCTATTTGTTAGAATTACTTCTGAACAACCTCAATTAAATCAAGGTCAAAAATCAGCGTTGAGTTAGGGCCTATTTTAGCACCTGAACCACGCTCTCCGTATGCCAGTTCGGCAGGGATGTATAAACGCCACTTACTACCTTCGGGCATTAACTGTAAAGCTTCAGTCCAGCCTTTAATTACACCTGTTACAGCAAACTGGGCTGTATCCTGACGCTCAACTGAACTATCAAAAACAGTTCCGTCAAGTAAAGTACCGTGGTACTGACACTTAACGCGATCAGCTTTTGTTGCAACAGCACCATTTCCTTCTTTCAGCACTTCGTACTGCAGGCCTGATTCTGTAGTTTTTACTTCAGGGCGTTTGGCATTTTCTTCCAAAAACTTTTGTCCTTCAGCAAGGTTAGCAACTGCTTTTTCGGCGCGTTCTTCATCTTTTACTTTTCTGATTGACTCCATCACTTTACGCAAGTACATATCGGCAGTCATTTCAGTAAAATAAGATTTATTATAAGCAAACTCATTCATGAAACCTTTCATAAAAGCAGCTTCATCAATTTCATTGAACATACCTTTCAGGTGGTCTATGTTTGCTTTTTTTACTTCAGCCTGACCTAAAGCCTTCGCCAACTTGACACATGTTGTCGAGTCAACTTCTAAAGGCCAGCGTTCAAACTGTTTTTTCAAATTAGCAGCCTGAAGATAACCCAGTGCATAACTCACACTATCTGTCTGGTCTGCAAAATCCATTTTTCCGGTATTGGGAACTTTAGTACATGAAGCCATTACCATCACTACTAAGGTAAGGGCGGCTAATAGATTTGTTACTTTCATCTGATAATTATTTAGTTGAAATTTGGCAGGTGAAACAAGCCTGTGCATATTTCACCTGTTATTTGATTAAAGTTTGTTTACTTAATAGCCAACAACTCAACTTCAAAAATAAGCGTTGTGTGTGGTCCGATATGCTGTCCTGCACCGCGCTCACCATAAGCAAGGTCTGATGGAATGTATAAACGCCATTTACTACCTACAGGCATTAACTGTAAAGCTTCAACCCAACCCTGGATAACACCATTAACAGGGAATGTAGCAGGCTCACCGCGTTGTACTGAGCTATCAAACACAGTTCCGTCAATTAAGGTACCGTGGTAGTGACACTCAACCTGATCAGTTGCAGCAGGCTTGTCACCATTACCTTCAGTCACAACTTCATACTGCAAGCCGCTCTCTAAAGTAACAACACCTTCTTTCTTCGCATTCTCAGTAAGGAAGTCTTTACCGGCCTGAATAGCAGCTTCAGCCTGCTTAGCCTGTAATTCACCAAAGAATTGTTGTAATGTCTGATTAGCTTCGTCAGCTGTCATTTGAGTTTCTTTACCTTCAAAAGCAGCTTCCAGCCCTTTTGTAAATTCTGAATATTCAATCGACTCGATACCTGATGCTTTTAAATTCTGAGCCAGGTTCATCCCAAGGGCATAACTAATTTTGTTCATCTATTTTTTATTTAAAATGTTTCGAATAAAATCAGCTGCGAAAATACATTATTTAAGTGAAATAGAAAACTAACTTTTATACTGCCTCATGCAGTCAAAGAAGCTTATCAGTCTTCAATATTTCTTGCTATGGATGCTATACATTAAAGAACAAGGTCAGCAAATTACAAATAAAGAAGAACTGCAATTTGCTGACCTTGTGTGACGATTTTAAATATGACCTCGCTTCACTGGCAAAAGAGAGTCACTTAAAAGCTATACATTTCATTAAGAACCATGGTAAACTCTTTTTCGCCCGGTTTTCTATATTCAACCTTGGGTCCGTTCCATGCCTGGGGCCATCCTCCGATAATATTATTCAAATAAACAAGTTTAACCGGGTGCTTGCCTTTGGCAAGAGCTATTGTGCTGTTGTTTCGTGAGAACCGTTTTACTTCACCATCATTATCGATCAACAACTGACCTGCCAGATAAAACTGATCAAGGTTGGTCTGAAATTCATAAATGCCATCTTCTTCAATGGTCAGATAGCCTGTAAAAATATGAGACGATGGTTGTTTATAGTCTGTTTCACGGTATCTGGAACCACGGTTTTCAACAGCACCATCCCTTTCGTTCCAATCATTTACCTTAACAATGCCGGCAACACTTACAAAAGTCGTATCTGTGTACTGTTCTGTTAATCCCTCTTTAGATGTTACCGGATTTTTTGCATTGATCAACGCTGTCTTAACAAGCTCAACCGTTCTAACCTGACTTAATTTCCCATGTGGCAGCAGAGTAGCAATCTTTATGGTTTTATTAGCTGCGAATATTAAAGCATCCTTATATAATTCGGAATCTTTGCCGGGTTCTGTACCATCGGTTGTATATACCATCGGATAGTTACGGGTATTGGAAAACTCTATACGTGCATTATCGGTGTACACAACCCTATTAACAGGTCCTTCTGGCAAAGGGATGTGATAGTTAATGTTATGCAAATCTAAACGGGGTAAGGCCTTATCAAGACGATTGACAAAACTCTCATAGTCCTTATTTTCCTTTTTGCTCCAATTAACTTCAGCCAGTGCAATTAAACGCGGGTATACCCTGTATTCAACCAGCTCAGGTGTATACATATATTCGGTCCACACATTGCCCTGTGTACCCAGCACATGATGCGCTTTTTCCTCATCCAACTCTGATGGAACAGGCTCATAGTTATACGACTCTTCTAATGTTGTATAACCTCCAATGGCAACCGGTTCAACCCGATAATCGCCCTGATAATGATCCAGGTAGCACCAGTTACCGGGTGTCATCACCACATCATGACCTTGTGAGGCTGCTTCAATACCGCCTTTTTCACCACGCCATGACATAACAGCCGCCGATTCGGCCAATCCACCTTCCAGAATTTCGTCCCATCCGATCATCTTTTTCTTATGGGCGATCAATACTTTCTCAATGCGCTTAATAAAATAGCTTTGCAATTCATGCTCATCCTTAAGACCTTCCCGGCGCATTCGTTGCTGACACTTATTACAATCTTCCCAGCGTTCTTTTGGGCACTCATCTCCTCCGATATGAAAGTATGGTGACGGAAATAAGGCCACAACCTCGCTTATTACATCTTCAAGAAACTGGAAAGTTTCATCGTTACCAGCGCAATAAACATCAGGTTCAACCCCCCATACGTTTCGCACTTCAAACGGACCTCCTGTGCAGGAATACCCGGGATAAGCAGCCAGGGCTGCAAGGGCGTGACCCGGCAGCTCAATTTCAGGAACTACAGTTATAAAGCGTTGAGCTGCATAATCGACAATCTCTTTGACCTCCGCCTGTGTATAAAACCCTGAGTACTCATGCCCCTCGCCTTCAATACGCTTGGCACCAACCTCTGTCAGTTTCGGGTATTTTTTTATTTCAATGCGCCATGCCTGATCTTCAGTTAAATGCCAGTGAAAAGTATTAAGCTTAAACATGGCCATCATATCCAGGTGTTTCTTAATAGCATCAACGGGCACAAAATGACGACATACATCTAAATGCATACCTCTCCATTTGAATCGTGGTTCATCTTTAATTTCAACCACCGGAATGTTCCAGGCCGGCTTACTCACAGTCTTTGAACTCTCTATATCAGCGGGTAACAATTGCAGTAAGGTTTGTAAACCATAGAATAGCCCACGCTCAGAACCTCCACTGATGTATATAAAATCTTTGGTTACGGACAAAGCATAAGCTTCTTCACCTCCTGGCATTGCAGAATTAATATTCAGGGAAATGAAATTCGATTCAGGCTCTACCCTGACTTTCTTTAGATCATAACCCGTTGACTGTTTTATTTTACTGGAAAAGAATTGTATGATGGCGGCAGAGTCTTCTCCTTGAGTGACCCATTGAGTTGATTCATCCAGAATAAAAGAGCCACCTCCCTGCGACAGTTCGGCCGGTTGAGGGATAATATGAACAGCTTTAAACTTCTTCATCTCTTTCTTTTGGGGCGAACAGGCAATACAGGTTATCATCAGAAAGATGTTAATCCACTGGCAGGCTTTAGTAGTCATCATAATTTATAAGGTTTAAGTTTTATCACTTCTGGTCCATCATACTTCCTCAGGCACATATCAAGACTTAAAGTGACACGTAAATATATTACTAAAAAAAATAAAATGCTTGGCGAATCATTCTACTAAAACGATATCTGTTGGCACTGAACAAATAATCGTATCTTCGCAGCAGAAAAGTTAAAAAGGATTATGACACACAAAGCAGGTTTTGTAAATATAGTAGGAAACCCTAATGTAGGTAAATCAACTTTATCCAACGAATTGGTGGGTGAGCGTTTATCTATTATCACATCAAAAGCACAAACGACCAGGCATCGTATATTTGGTATTGTGAATAAACCCGAATATCAAATTGTTTTTTCTGACACTCCGGGGGTATTAAAACCTAATTACAAGCTGCAGGAGTCGATGCTCAAGTTTTCAAAGTCAGCGTTGACCGATGCCGACATTATACTGTATGTGACTGACACCTTTGAGAAGCCAGATAAGAATGATGACTTTTTGAGTTCAGTTCAAAAAACAGATATTCCGGTATTGCTGGTTGTGAATAAAATTGATCTGATAGACCAGAATAAACTTGATGATATAATGGATTTCTGGAAAGCTCAGTTGCCCAATGCCGAAGTTTTCCCCATGTCGGCATTACATAAATTCAATGTGCAGAATCTGTTTGATCGTATCATTGAATTATTACCCGATTCACCTCCATACTTTGATAAGGAATCGCTGACTGATAAATCAGAACGCTTCTTTGTAACTGAGATCATCCGTGAAAAGATACTCGTTCAATACAAAAAAGAAATCCCTTACTCTGTAGAAGTAGAGGTCGAAGAATTTAAAGAAACCAAGGAACGTATTGATATTCGTGCTGTTATTCATGTGGCACGCGAATCTCAAAAAGGAATAATTATAGGTCACAAAGGTGTTAAATTGAAGTGGGTGGGTATCGAAGCCCGCAAAGACATGGAAGGCTTTTTTAAGAAAAAAGTAAACCTCACCACCTATGTAAAAGTAAGCAAGGACTGGCGCGATAAAGAAAACTTTTTACGCGGTCATGGTTATGAATTGAAATAGTAAAACCATCTAAACCACAAATAAAGATTGGTGTAAAGCAGGAGTTTAACTACCTTTGCAGCCCCGAAAAAATAAAAGAATATTCGTCATGGGAAATATAGTTGCAATTGTTGGTCGCCCAAATGTAGGTAAATCAACACTTTTTAATCGATTAACCGGAACACGCCAAGCCATTGTAAATGAAGAAGCCGGTGTAACCCGCGACCGCTTGTACGGTAAAGCTTTTTGGAATGGTGTTGATTTTTCGGTGATTGACACCGGGGGTTATGCAACCAATTCTGATGATATATTTGAAGAGGCTATTCGTCGCCAGGTATTGATCGCCATAGAGGAGGCAGATATTATTGTTTTTGTGGTTGATGTGGTAAGTGGTATTACCGACTATGATGAAGGGGTGGCCGATTTGCTACGCCGCTCTCAAAAGCCGGTATTAATGGTGGTTAACAAGGTTGATAACAATGAGCGAATCACCGAATCCAGTTATTTCTACGCCCTGGGATTAGAGCACCTCTATCCTATCTCTGCAATAAATGGTGCCGGTACAGGTGAATTTCTGGATAAGCTGGTTTCTATGTTCCCCAAAGAGGAAAATGAGCAAGAGCTTGATTTACCTAAGTTTACCATTGTTGGGCGTCCCAATGCAGGTAAGTCATCAATCATCAATGCCTTTATTGGTGAAGAGCGCAATATAGTAACACCCATTTCAGGTACCACCCGTGATTCTATTTTTACGCGTTATAATAAGTTTGGTCACGACTTTTACCTGGTTGACACAGCAGGTTTACGCAAGAAATCAAAGGTCAACGAAGACTTAGAGTTTTATTCGGTGATGCGTGCCATACGCGCTATTGAAAACTCTGACGTTTGTATGCTGATGATTGACGCCACACGAGGTTTTGAGGCACAGGATCAAAAAATATTCAATCTTATTCAGCGCAACAAAAAAGGCATTGTAGTTCTGGTTAATAAGTGGGACCTGATTGAGAAAGACACCCATACTGTTAAGAAATTTGAAGCAATGGTGCGTGAAGCAATGGCTCCTTACACCGATTTCCCCATTGTGTTTACCTCTGCATTAACCAAACAGCGTATCCACAGGGCAATTGAAGAAGCATTGCAGGTGTATGAAAATAAAGAGACAAAAATTACAACCTCTAAATTAAACGATACACTACTGCCGTTAATTGATAAGTTCCCACCACCATCAACCAAAGGTAAGTTCATAAAAATTAAGTATGTAACGCAGCTACCTACGCAGTCTCCTACTTTTGCATTTTTCTGTAACCTGCCTCAGTATATAAAAGATCCGTATAAGCGATTCTTAGAAAATAAGATTCGTGAAAACTGGAATTTTAATGGTGTACAGGTCAATATTGTACTACGTAAAAAATAAAATCAATGATACCCTCATTGATTAATTATTCGAGGTGCCACATTTACCAAGTGTAAAAGTAGCACCTCGAATAATATAAAGCATTGCAAACTTTTTATCTATATTTGCCATTGGCTCAGCTTTTCAGTGCCATTTGATGTATTATAATTCGAACGAATTGATTCTAATAAATTATGATATCTAGCTTCAACAAATACCTTTTACCCCTAATTATAAGCCTTCTATTTGTATCGCATTCTCAAGCGCAACGAACGCTGGGAGCCACCGGACCTGACCAAATGGGTCAACGCGGCGGCGATCAAATGGGAGAAAATGAACAAGCTCAGGTTGATTTTATCCCTCCCGATGTACGCACCTGGCATTTAAGAGATCATTTCACCTTTAGCGACACCGTTGCTGTTGATACGCTTTCCAATGGCTACCAGGTTTATAATCCTATTTTTAGAGAAAGCATAGCTCAAAACTGGCTGGGAAATATGAATTCGGCCTATCAATCAATGATATTTGATGAGCAACAACGTCACTATGGTCACATGTTCTATAATTCATTCCTGTGCTATATTCCACAGCCACATGAAATATATTTCTACGATACCAAAACACCCTACGTCAACCTGACCTATCATTTTGGTGGTCCTAAGCGTCGTTCAGAAGAGGCCATTAGTGCCTTATATACGCAAAACATTAACAAAGACTTTAATGTAGGACTGCAATATCAACTCAATTCATCCATAGGCTTATACCAGGGACAAAAATCAGAAAACCAAAACTTTAAGTTCTGGAGCTCTTACAACGGTAAACGCTATAATATGCATATGGCATTTATCTATGCTAAAATTGAGAACCAGGAAAACGGGGGTATAAACCTGGCTGAAGCTGAAAGAGATTTTAACGATCTGGATCCAGAAGAAATACCGGTTTTTTTCCAATCAGCCTATACAAACATTAACAATTTACAGTTTTTTTACAACCATTCATTATCCATTGGTAATATCAACGTAAAAAACGATAAGGACTCAACCATGACTGAGCTTCCTGTCAGTACCATTTTCCACACCCTGAAATTTGATCAGGGAATACGCGAATATGAGATTGACGATCTGGAATCATACTATATAACCGAAACACCATTCTATCCGAACATTTATCGTGATTCGATACAAACAAGAGACAGTACTACATATAACAACCTGGTAAATACCTTTCAGATTAAGTTTAATGAAGAAGCTAATTCTCTACTACGTTTTGGATTGCGGGCTTTTATAACCAACGACATCATGTTTTATAAATTTCCGGGACAAACTTCCTGGAGAGAAGATGAAAACGGCGACCCCTTACCAACCTATCAAACACGCGACACAACACTGGTTACATCGGCAATTGGAGGCCAGATATTTAAAAACCTGGGGGAAAACTTCTGGTGGAATGCCGGTGTTAAATTATATTTTCAAGGTTATCGGGCAGGAGATTCTGAGATTACAGGTAATTTAAATTCTCGGTTCCGTATTAATAAAGATACGGCAGGTTTCTTTGCCAATGGTGGCATTTATCTGCGACAGCCTGAGTTATTTGAAAACCAGTACTATTCAAACCACTTGCAGTGGAGCAACGACTTTAACCAGGTAAAGAGTGTACGTATCAGAGGTGGTATTCGCATCCCCACGCGACGAATAGAATTGAGTGGTGGTGTCAACATTCTAACCGATCACATTTATTGGGAAGAATCCGGCATCCCTTCTCAAACAAGCACGGTAGTGCAGGTATTCAATGCACGCTTAAAAAAGCACTTTGTACTGGGCCGTATTCACAGTGTGAACGATGTAATACTGCAATACACCAGTCATGATGAGTACATTCCTGTACCCAAGGTGGCACTTTATAACTCAACCTATTATCAGAATACATTATTCCAGGTTCTACATTTTCAAATTGGTTTCGATGCCAGGTATAACAGCGAATACTATGCACCCAAGTATATGCCGGCCAGTGGCCAGTTTGTTAACCAGCGAAACGAAAAAGTAGGCAATTATCCGTTTGTTGATGTATTTGCCAACCTACAGCTAAAACGTGCACGTATTTACGTTAAGTTTGACCATATAAACGAAGGCTATCCTGACGATCCTTATTATACAGCCTATCAATATCCAGGCAATCCACGCAGCCTTAAATTTGGCGTATCGTGGAATTTTTATGACTAACAAAGTAACCTAAACAAGAATAAAAGGGTACAAGTCATTAACTTTGAAGTTGATTTAATACCTTGTTATGATGAAGTTTATTCCGTTATTGTTTGTCGTTCTGCTGACTTTGGGTTGCCAGCTTAAAAATGAGCAGGTCACCAAAAAGGAAATTGTTGAATCAGCTCCGATCGACTTAGACGACATCGTTAAACGGGGCAAAATAAGGGTTGTAACCGACTACAATTCAACCAACTACTTCGTATACAAGGGACGTCCGCTGGGTTATCAACTTGAACTTTTACAAGCCTTAAGCAACACGCTTGGACTTAAACTTGAAATTGTTGTTTCAAATGATGTTGAAAAGAACTTTGACAGTCTGTTGAAAGGAGAGGTAGATCTGATTGCAACCAATCTTACAATAACACGTGACCGGACACACCAGGTCACCTTCACCGAACCACACTGTGTTACTCATCAGGTGTTAGTGCAACAAAAAACGTCTGATGATGATAACTATACTAAAGCAATCATCCGTAATCAGCTTGACCTGGCAGGTAAAACTGTTTACGTTCAGGAAAATTCGGCTTATGTAACGCGTCTGAAAAGCCTTGCAAACGAAATCGGAGACAGCATTCACATCGTTGAAATACCAGACTATGAAGTTGAACAACTAATTGCTTTGGTTGCCGGCGGTGAGATTCCTTATACTGTTTGTGATGATAACCTGGCCAGGATCAACCTGAATTTTTATGACAATATCGATGTAGAAACGGCAATAAGCTTTCCACAAAAAATAGCCTGGGCGGTAAGACCCAATTCATCCGATTTAAAAGATGTTGTTGATAACTGGTTGATTAATTTCAAAAAAACCAATCAATATAAGCGCATCTACAGAAAATACTTTATCAATAAACGCTCAACACACCTCGTAAATTCAAGTTTTCACTCCATTAAAGGAGGACGTGTTTCTGCCTATGACGCAATCATTAAAGAGGAGAGTGAAAAGCATAATTTCGACTGGCGTTTAATTGCCGCCTTAATTTATCAGGAATCCCGTTTCTTACCAGAAGTAGAAAGCTGGGCCGGTGCAATTGGTTTAATGCAACTCATGCCTCAAACAGCAGAAAGCTTCGGCGTAGAAAAAATTACATCTCCACAAGATAACATTCAGGGCGGCCTTAAATTCTTGATTTGGCTTAACAGGCGTTTTGAAGATGATATCCCTGATCCTGATGAACGCTTGAAATTTGTTTTAGCATCGTACAATGTTGGTCCAGGTCATGTTGAAGATGCAATGCGACTGGCAAAAAAGAACAATAAAAATCCACATATCTGGGACGATAATGTGGACTATTATCTGCTTAACAAGTCGAAACCTTCATTTTACAATGACCCGGTTGTTAAATATGGGTACTGCAGGGGTGAAGAACCTTATCACTATGTCAACGACATTCTGGAGCGTTACACGCATTATAAGAACGTGATAACTGATTAGTGAAAATACCTGAGTATTTAACCTGTTCAAGAAACTCGCTTAACATCATGGCTGTTGCACCCCATATGACGTAATCGTCAATATTGTAGAATGGCGCATCAACATGAACACCGTTAATGTTGCGCTTGAAGCGGTGAACGGTTTCGGGCAATAATAACTCATTAACAGGAGCTTCTATCACTTCTGCCACTTCTCTTAAATCGGGAATAAACACCGGTTCAATTTCTGTAATACAAACCTGTGGATAGACGATAAAATTGGAATTTGGAATATACAATGAACTCATTTCAGTGATAAAACTAAGTTCATCACGATTAATACCCACCTCCTCCTCAGCTTCTCTTAAAGCCGTGTCCAGATACGAACAGTCTCCTTTTTCAAATTTTCCACCGGGAAAGCTAACCTGACCACTATGCGCTCCATCATATTTAGGGCGTTGAATCAATGGAATCATCCATTGATTATCTTTTTTATATAAGAGTATCAATACACTACTAACCCTTGCATTCTGAGGATCATATTTTGTATTTCCAGTAAATCTTACCGAGGGTGACATTAATTTCTGTGCATCTTTTCCGGGCAGCGGTCTGGTCAAAGCCCGGACAAGCATCTCAATCTCCTTCTTCATACACTTTTCTTTACAATGTAACTTTGAAAACCAACAGTTTGTTCTCTTTTAAGTTAATTATTTGTGATGATATTTCCTAGACTGCCACACTTTAAAATAAGGCATAAAAAAAGCCGGGCGTTCCCGGCTATTTGTCCCATTTATTAACTTAAACCTTAATTAAGTATTTGCCAGTTTTAAACCAACAACCATACCAATAATTGTAAAAGAATGATTTTTCTTTCTCAATATCGTACACAACAACACTAATCACCTGCTAAACAACGCCTTAAAAAGATGTATGTTTTTTACATTTTTTTTGAATTAATATTTTAACCCGGGAATGAGTATTTTAAAATGCACGAATCCGTACACCTATTGTCACTTAACGGACAATTACTTTTAGTTAAAACGAATGGCTTTGACCGGAAGAATGCGAGACACAAGATAGGTTGGTCCGAGCATCATTGTCATGGTTACAACGAGCACTCCCATGTTAAGAAGCAGCAAGTCAATCAGGTTTAAATGAACAGGAACGGTTGATAGATAGTAGTTAGCAGGATCAAGCTTAATAAACTGGGTATATTTTTGTAAAAGGCAGATAAAAATGCCTATTACATTACCCCATATCATACCTCTACCAATAATAAATCCGGATAAGTAAACAAACACTTTTCTCAGGCTCCAGTCTTCAGAACCCAGTGCTTTTAATATACCAATCATATTGGTTCGTTCCAGAATAAGTATGAGTAGTCCCGATATCATATTGAAACTGGCAACCAGGATTATAAGCAACAGAATAACATAAACATTTGTATCCAGGATATCGAGCCAGCCAAATATCTGTGGCTGCAGTTGTTTGATGGTTCTGTTGCGAAGCATTGTGCCATCCGCCTCCACTTTGGCACTTGTCAGGTAATAGATCTCTTCGTTAAGCTGCTCCATAAGCTTAAATTCAGAAACCCCTATTTCGTAACCTGTAATCTGCGACTCTTCCCAACCATTGAGCTTTTGAACATGTTTTAAATCAACAAAAGCAAACATCTTATCATATTCGGGGAAATGCGAGTTATAAATTCCCACAATATCAAACCGGCGAGCCAGAGCTTTGTCCTGTATAAAATACATCCGTATTTTATCTCCAATCTTTAACTCCAGTAAACGGGCAATCTCTTCCGATACAAGAATTTCATCTGACCGAACCGAATCATTATAAACAGGCAATCTTCCTTCAACCAATATGGATTGGATAAATTCCCAATTATATGCTTCGTCAACTCCCTTTAGAACAACCCCTTGAATGGCATCATTAGCCTTAATAATACCAGGTTTTGTGGCATATCGCTGCATATAGCTAACCCCGTCAAGTGACTGTACCTGGGCTTCCAGACCTTCATCGATCGAAATAGGATTGGTTTCAGGTGAATAATTGTAATCATAGCTCATGATTTGAATGTGAGAGGCAAAACCACTGATCTTCTCACGAATCTCCCCCTTAAAACCAAAACCAACAGCAATAGATATAATCATCACAATAACACCTAAAACGATGCCAAGAGTAGCCACCTTAATAACAGGTCCGGCCAATTTCTTCCCGGATAAACCACCAGAAGCAATTTTACGTGCTATAAAAAGTTCAATATTCAATGTGTACGGTTTTGTACAAAGTTAGAAAAAGCGTTGATAGTTCAGTATTGTCTGATACAATTCTGTTGATAACTACACAATGATATATAAAAAAACCGGGGCATAACCCCGGTTTCTTTGTTCCTTGAGACGTAAATCTATTAAAGAGTTCGTCCCGGATATGCTTTTAAGGCTGCTTCTAAAGTATCCAGAGCATTACCTAAATCTTCTTTGTTAAGAACATATGCGATGCGTACTTCGTTCTTCCCGGCACCTGGCGTGCTGTAAAAACCTGAAGCCGGAGCCATCATCACAGTTTGACCTTTGTGCTCGAAATCACTCAAAATCCACTGACAGAATTTATCTGAATCATCAATTGGTAATTTAGCCACAGTATAGAAAGCTCCTTTGGGTGTTGGTGTGTATACACCTTCAATTTTATTTAAGCCTTCCACTAAGAAATCACGACGTGCAATATACTCAGCATATACTTCATCAAAATACTCTTTAGGGGTATCCAAAGAAGCTTCAGCTGCAATCTGACCAAATCCAGGAGGGCTTAAACGTGCCTGACCGAATTTAAGAGCTGTATCTAAAATTGATTTATTCTTAGTTACCAAAGCCCCAATACGTACACCACACTCACTGTAGCGTTTTGACACCGAGTCAAACATTACCACGTTATTCTCAATCCCTTTCAGGTGCATGGCCGAAATATGCTTCTCACCATCGTAACAAAACTCGCGATAAACTTCATCTGAGAAAAGGTATAGATCATGTTTAAGCACAATTTGCTTTAACTGATCCATTTCTTCCTGAGAGTACAGGTATCCGGTTGGATTATTAGGGTTACAGATAACGATTGCCTTCGTGTTTGGCGTAATCATTTTCTCAAACTCCTCAATAGCCGGTAAAGCAAAGCCATCTTCAATGCTCGAGCGAATCGGCTTAACCTCAACACCTGCCGACACTGCAAAACCATTATAGTTTGCATAGAAAGGTTCAGGAATGATGACCTCGTCACCCGGATTTAAACATGTTAGAAAGGCAAAGGTGATAGCTTCAGAACCTCCGGCAGTGACTAATATTTCATTCTCATCAACATTGATATCAATGCTTTGATACATCTTAGCCAACTTTTGACGGTAGCTCACAATTCCTGCTGAATGGCTGTATTCAACCACTTTCAGGTCAATATTACGAATAGCATCAAGTGCCACTTCAGGCGTTTTAATATCAGGCTGTCCAATATTTAAATGAAATACTTTTGTTCCCTTTGCTTTTGCCGCCTCGGCAAATGGCACCAACTTACGAATTGGTGATGCCGGCATCTGCAATCCTCTATCAGAAATATTAGGCATTGTATTACTTTTTAATGCGTTTCTACATGTTAAAATCTCATGGCAAATTTAGGCTATATATTGATATAAAATTCATGCTTTTCAACAGTTTTTTTGCCTGATTTTTCTCATATTTTCATGTGCCTTTTTACGTCTCGTCAGAATGTTTATTTTTGTCACAAATCATTTTGACCATGCACAAAGGGATCACAACTATAATATTATTGACAGCCATTAGCTTTTCCACTCTTTCACAAATCGTTAGCATCGACAAACGTCGAACTAAAGATCCCAATAAGGGGTTTCAGGGCGATATTAACCTTGGCTTGAACTTTGTGCACACCACCACTGACATGACACAAATAATGTCACGTCTTAAGTTACAATACAACGATAACGATAATACTTACCTGTTTTCATCGGACATAGGATTCAGTAAGGTTGATGACGAACGTAATGTCAATAACGGTGGGCTGATGTTCAAGTATAATCACTGGGTACCTGATAAAATTATTATTGCCGAGGCTTTTTATCAATATCAGTATAACCGCGTAAAGCAATTGAAACACCGTCATGTATTAGGAGGTGGACCCCGCTTTAATATTGCCGACAAAGAAAAATTCTCGCTGTTCCTGGTTGCATATACCATTTACCTGAATGAACTGTTTGAGACTGATACCTATGAACGTCGAAAAAGCCTTGTGAAATTCAGTTCTATGCTTTCAACAGACTGGCAAATGACCGAAAACTCATCATTATCACATAGTACATATTACGAACCTGACTATTCTGACCCTGCCGATTTTCGTATTTGGAGCGAAACGCGATTTAATGTCAAAATAACCAGGAAATTTGCCTTTGCCCTTTATCTGCGCTTTGATTACGACAACCTTGTACCGCCAGAGGTAGATCAATTGTTTTACACTATCAACAACTCATTCAGCCTGAAATTTTAGAAATTTCATGACTTACTGTAACCTTTATTGATTCCTGTGCGCCTTACATTGAAATTATTGTCAATTTGGTGATCAGCTGCTATTATATTTAATAATAACATTTATTTTAGCATAGTTTTTGATTGGTCCCGTAAAGTTCAATCATTTAACTTAAACCAAACTACTTAATTCTAAACCTATGCACAAGATCTGTTTTGTTGTATTGTTATTCATGTTGCCTGCATTATCCTTTGCCCAGGGAGTTAAAGGAATCGTTAATGATGAAGCAGGCAATACAATACCGTTTGCCACCATTTATTTAAAGGAAACAACCACCGGAACAACCACCAATGACTTAGGGGAATACGAAATTCAACTTCCTGCAGGCAAATACACCATCGTTTTTCAAGGCCTGGGCTTTCAAAAAACAGAAGTAACTGTTAATGTAAGCGACAGCTTTATCACCAATGACATTGTACTTAAAAAACAAGAATACCGAATTAAAGAGGTAAGGGTTTATTCCGGTGGTGAAGATCCCGCCTACCCCATTATGCGAAAAGCCATTAGCCTGGCACCCTACTATCAGCGACAGACAGAGCAATATAAAGCTGAAGTATACCTAAAGGGCAGTCTTTACATGAAGAAGATTCCAAAACTTATACAAAGAATGATGAAAGCTGAGGTAGATGACAATGAGTTGGTGATCGAAGAAGGTAAAACTTACACCATGGAATCGATGAATGAAATTGACTTTAGCGCACCAGATATCTATGAGCACACCGTGTTATCTTCACGTTCAACATTCCCTGGTTCTGAAGAAGACAATGTGATGAGTTATATTACCTACAGCTTTTACGAACCTCATCAGGATATGGCCATATCGCCCCTTGCACCCAATGCCTTTTCTCATTATAAATTTGTCTACGAAGGTTTCTTCTATGAAGGCGACGTAGCTGTCAATAAAATCAAGATTGTACCAAGGCGTAAAAGTCAGCAAACATACAGCGGCTACATTTACATTGTTGATAACTTATGGAATATCCACTCGATAGATGTTACGAACAATGCCTTTTTTGGAGTTATCAACGTCAAACAGGTATATGCACCAGTTAAAGAACGCTCCTGGCTACCCATCAGCCACCGCTTTAAGGTAGAAGCATCAATCATGGGTGTAAAAGCTGATTTTCGTTATGCGGGATCGGTTAAGTACTCCGATATAAAACTGAACACCAATTTACCGGTTCCTTCCACTTTAATGAAGCAATATGCTGCCGAAGAAGCTGCTAAAAAGGCGGCCGAAAAGCAGGCGCAAAAGGAACAGGAAATGACACGTCAGCAGAAAAAGATGGAAGAACTGCTGGCCAAAGAAGAATTGTCAAACCGGGATATGATAAAATTATCGCGTCTCATTGAAAAAGAATCCAGAAAAGAGGAAGAGTTAAAAGACCAATCACTGGAAATTAAAAACACCTATCATTTCAAACACAAAAAAGACAGTGTTAAAAAAGATTCTACCTATTGGGAAAGCATGCGCCCCATACCTCTAACAAGCGATGAACTGCGTAGTTTTGAAATCAAAGATTCCATTAAGCTGGCTAAAATGGAGACTGACACCGTTAAAACTGAGAAGAAAAAGAAATCGGTGTTCAGTAAAATATCAGGTGGTTTTCTATCTGGTCACACTTTTTATGCCAACGACTCAGCTACCCGGATTACCTACCATGGTCTTATCGGCTTGAGCCAGGTCGATTTTAATGCCGTTGATGGCTGGAGCTATGAACAACGCTTTACCCTGCGACACACCATAGACTCTCTTCGTTCCTGGGGAGTTACGCCATCAGTAGCCTATGCTTTTTCACGTGAAAAGGTACTATGGGATGCCAATGCATGGTACTCATTTGGTTCAAAAAGCCGAACGAGAATAAGTGTTTCAGGAGGTCAGCAAAGCAAGGATTTTAACAGTAAATACGGTATTGACCGAACACTGAATATGATCTCTTCCTTATTCTTCAAAGACCACTATATGAAGCTTTACCAAAAGGATTTTGCCGCTATTAATGGTTCATTTGAACCTGTTCATGGAATGCGGGTCCGACTGGCTGCCTCTTACAGCTCATATAAACAGCTTGAAAATACCACCAACTGGTCAATTATTGATCAGGATAAGGACTACGCTCCAAACGTACCGCCCAATGACCAGGTAACACCTGAACATCTGATGGATCAGTCTGACATGTTTACATCCCTTGAAGTCAGCTATACTCCACGAATGCGTTACCGTATGTATAAAGGGCGTAAATACAATGTTGGTTCCAGGTACCCTACCTTAACAGTCAATTATCAGCGCGGCTTGAGCAATGTGTTTGACTCTGATGCTGATTATGAGTTGTTCCGTGGTGAGATATCTCAAAAGAAAGAATGGGGTATTTTTAACGCGTTTAACTGGCAGCTTGGTGCCGGATACTTTTCGCGCAATGACCAAATGCACTTTTCACGATTCCAGCATTTCAACACCTCTGAGATACCTGTTAATTTTAAATCGTGGGAAAATGCCTTTATGCTGCTCGATGATTATCGTTACAGCACCAATGAGTGGTTTGCCAAAGCCCACGTTTCCTATACAACTCCATATTTGTTACTGAAGTTCCTGCCGGGACTCAGCAACCGCCTGTGGACCGAAAACCTCTACTCCAGCTACTTAACACAACCTAACTACAAAAATTATGTGGAGGTGGGCTATAGTATGAACCAAATATTCCTGATTGGCAGTGCGGGTGTTTTTGCAGGCTTTGAAGATGGCAGTTATGCCCGATGGGGCTTTAGAGTTGGGATCAATATAAATTAAACATATTAAGAATAATAACAGGCTGTCCAAAAAAAATATTTCTCGCAAAGAACTCAAAAGAGAAAGTTCGCAAAGTTCGCAAAGTATTAAATTATAAAAACATATACTTTGCGGTCTTTGCTTAATACTTGGCGAAATTTGTGTGAAACCTGAATTCACTCCTCTTTCAGGCATAAAATCTACACCCATCCAAAGATCAAGGCAGTTGAAATAAGTGTTAGAAAAACCGATACCAGCAACTGAATAGTGCGCATAGTAACTTTCTTGAGTAATTTCTTCCCCAGTAAAGCACCCCCTATAGCTGCCAATGTAGCCGATATAAGCAGTGTAGTATTTTCGTGCAGGTGTGCCGCCGAAAAACGTGATGCATATACCGACAGGCGTGTCAAATCTACCAGGCACGCAATCACAACTCCAGTTGCAATAAAGGCTTCTTTGGATAATCCGCTTCGCACCAAAAAGGCGGTGCGTAAGGCTCCCTGAATACCTGTCAGACCACCAAAAAATCCACTTAACGCACCGCCAATTATCAGTTTATCCTTAGCAAATCGTATCCGTTGTATTGAGGGAAGCACTTCAATAACTGAAAAAACCATGAGCAGAAGTCCAATTATTAGCTTTACCGGTGAAATATCATATTCATTACCGAACAATGTATATTGAAACAGTGATGGCAAATCCATCATCTCCATTAATAGCCACGCACCTCCAAAGGCAGCCAAAATAGCAGGCACTCCAAATCGCCACAAAACCTGCATATTTGTCTTTCGGCCTACTAAAGCAATTTTAAATAAGTTATTCGTAAAGTGAACCACTCCGGTCAAGGCAATGGCTACATCAATGGGAAAAAACAATGCAAATACCGGTGCCAGTATTGTTCCAAGACCAAAACCCGAGAAAAATGTCAGAATGGCCGTTATAAAGGTAACTAGTGAAATAATTAAAATGTCCATGTTTCTGTATTTAAGATTTATACAGCAAAACTAACGGACACGGTTCTGAATGTGATGGTGCAATTAATTGTAAAAATGGTATTATTGAAAATAGTGATCCCTGTATTGTTTAGGCGTTAAACCGACATGCTTTTTGAAGAACTTAACAAAGTTGGAACTATCTGAAAAATGCAGAAATTCTGCTATTTCATTCATGTTATAATCCGTATGAAGAATGTATCTCTTAGCTTCTAAAACAAGCTGTTTATTAATCACCTCACTGGCGCTTACTTTTAATTCTTTCTGACATATATGATTAATATTCTGAGGCGTTGTATTTAACACTTCAGCATACTCATGCACCTTCTTAAGCCTTGGCACCTCCCTTGATATCAATTGATTAAACCGCGTCAACAAAGTTACTGTTCTCTTTTGTTGTGAATTGACCATCTGCAATTCATCGCTTAGCTTGGTAAATATTGTTAACAGTAAAGCATCCATCACTTTCTTTGATGATGAAAGGCTAAACTCAGCATGCATCAATTCCAATAATGTTTCATAAAACTGTGGAGATTGCAAACTTATTCGAACCAGGTCAAACAACTGCTTTAACAACTTAAGTAATTGACCATCATGGATACTGTCAAATGCCTCCTCTTTAAACAAGAGTACAAAGCCTTTTGGTATAGAAGTAAACTGCCAGTAATGCAACTGACCGGGCTTTAGAAAAAAGCACTCAGCAACCGAAATCTGATAGCGATCAGACTCAATGGAATGAAACCCTTCCCCACTCAACAGAAAGATTAACTCATAATACTGGTCGTGCTTATGCGGTTTGGTCCGCTTGATGACTTCCTTAAAACGGGAAACTTTAAATAATCGCCCTTCCAGTTTATCTTTAATAACTATTCCTGAATCCATTCTGTATTTATTATCAATGAAAGTTAATTACTTTCTGTCATGTTGCAAACAATAACAAGTATGCACTTGTTAAATTCTATGCTGGTTCGCTATCTTGCGGGCTTGTTGTATAGATAATAATTTTGCAAAATATGATTCAACCTAAAAACCATATACTTGTCATTTTTGGTGCTTCTGGCGATTTAACCTATCGTAAGTTAGTTCCGGCTGTATTCGATCTGTTTGAACAAGGATTGTTACCTGAAAAATTTGCCATCCTCGGATTGGGAAGAACCGACTTGAGCAATACCGATTTTCGTCAAAAGATGAAAGACGGTATCAAGCAGTTTTCCTTAAATAAGCCTGATGATGAAGCGAAACTTAACAGCTACCTTGAAAAGCTGCACTACTTTTCTTTTGACACCAAGGAACCCGATGAATACTGCCTGTTAAAAGGTAAACTGCGTGAACTGGATGAAGAGTGTGGCACCGAAAACAATTTTATCTACTACCTGGCAACACCGCCAAGTATGTACAAGATCATTCCCGAGCAGCTTTCACTGCAAGGCTTGAGCGATGAATCAACAGGGTTTAAAAGGCTGATAGTTGAAAAACCGTTTGGCTATGATCTTGCAACTGCCCAGAAGCTTAACAATCAATTACTCAAATACTTTAACGAAGAGCAGATTTACCGCATTGACCATTACCTTGGTAAAGAAACTGTTCAAAACCTGCTGGTAACCCGCTTTTCAAATGGTATTTTCGAACCATTATGGAACCGCAACTATATTCATCATGTTGAAATAACAGGAGCCGAGAATATAGGTGTTGGCAATCGCGGAGGATACTACGAAGGATCGGGTGCAATGCGGGATATGATTCAAAATCACTTATTATTGCTGGTAGGACTGGTAGCCATGGAGCCGCCAGCTTTAATTGACTCCAACAATATTCGTAATGAAATTGCCAAGGTGTTCCACTCCCTGCGACCAATTAAAGAAAAGGAGGTTGCTCAGTATGCCATTCGCGGTCAGTACATTGCGTCTACCATTAAAGGTCAAAAGGTAAATGGCTATCGCGATGAAGAAGGTGTTGCGCCAGACTCTCGTACAGAGACCTTTGCTGCCATTAAACTATTTATCGACAACTGGCGATGGGCCGATGTACCATTTTATATACGCAGTGGCAAAATGATGCCTACTCGTGTAACTGAAATCGTTATTCATTTTAAGGCCACACCACATCACCTGTTTGCCGATGATGAATCCATCGCTAAAAACCACAACCAGCTGGTTATTCGTATACAACCCGATGAAGGAGTACTGATGAAATTTGGCATGAAAGTACCCGGAGCAGGCTTTAAGGTGCAAAATGTTAATATGGATTTTCATTACAGCGACTTATCAGACACCTATTTGCCAAGTGCTTATGAACGCTTACTGCTCGACTGCATGTTAGGCGACAGCACACTCTATCACCGGGGAGATGCAGTGGAAGCAGCCTGGAAATTTGTTGACCCCATACTTAATGCCTGGAAAAGCGACAGCAGCATTCCTGTTCATGGTTATCCGGCCGGAACATGGGGGCCCGATGTTTCAGATGAACTAATTGAAGAAAAAAACATTACGTGGCGCTACCCTTGTAAGAACCTGGCCAATGATGGCAATTACTGTGAATTGTAATTTGAGTCATTAAATTAAGATTCAAGACTATTAACATGATTATAAAAATGAAAAATGAGCTATTGATAACTAATATAAATTCATCATCAGGTCGACAGTTCATCTCCTGATAGCTATCGGAATCGACGGGTAGACGATATAACAGTTTGACAGTTCATCAACCATTAACTCCCAACTAAAGAGCCATGCAAAAGATATTCGATAATAAAGAAGAATTAGCCAGATACTTTGGAGATTTACTATTGAAAGCCAGCCAGGAAAAACCTGAATTACACATCGCACTATCGGGTGGAAGTACGCCAAAGACTATTTTCGAGGTCCTGGCAAAAAACTATGCAAAGTCAATTGACTGGACTAAAATCCGCTTCTTTTGGGGAGATGAGCGTTGCGTCGCACCCAATGACCCGGAGAGCAATTTTGGCATGACCCGCGAATATCTCTTTGACCATGTTAAGACACGCGGAGTAAATATTTTCAGAGTAAAAGGTGAGTTAACGCCTAATGAGGCATTAGCTGACTACATCAGGCAAATTGATGAAAATGTTCCCAAACTCAATGGTCTACCTTGTTTTGACATGATGCTTTTAGGCATGGGCGACGACGGTCATACTGCTTCAATTTTCCCACACCAGGCCCAACTATGGAATAGCAAAGCCATATGCGAACTGGCACAGCACCCTGAAACAGGACAAAACAGAGTGACCCTGAGCGGAAATGTTATCAACAACAGTCAACAGATATTCTTTTTGGTCACCGGCGGCAATAAGGCTGAAAAAGTGGATGAGATCATTAATCAGAAAGGCAATTATAAGCAATATCCAGCTGCAATGGTTGATACAAATAAAACAGTCTGGCTAATGGATGCAGATGCAGCTAACAAATTAATGAAATGATCCGGGAAACTTTTACCATCTCATCTGTTTCAGGAAAGAAGTTATTTGGACAAACCTGGAGAACACCTGCAACTCCCAAAGCTGTGGTCGTATTAGTGCATGGTTTTGGCGAGCACTGTTCTCGTTACACTACATACATCAAGCTTTTCGAACACGAAAACATTGCCTTTATCAGTATGGATCAAATCGGGCATGGTCAATCAGAAGGTAAGCGTGGCCTTATTCAGTCATATCAGCAATTGCTTGATGATGTTGATAAGTTAATAGATAAAGCTGAATCATTGTACCAGGGTATTCCCAAGTTTCTGTATGGTCATAGCATGGGTGGTAACATAGCCTTCAATTACCTGCTGCAACGCAATTACCCGTTTAAAGGCGCCATTATCTCATCACCATGGCTAAGGTTAAGCAATGAATTATCTGCTGTTTCCAGACTCTTTGTCCGCCTTTTTAGTTACCTCATTCCCAATGTAACAACTAAAAGCAGAATGGACTCCAATCATATCAGCAGTAACCGACATGAAGTTCAGGCTTATAACATTGACGAACTCAACCACGGACGCATTTCCTTTCGTCTGCTAAACAACATTATGAAGCAAGGCAGGTGGGCCATGGCCAACAGTAAGCTACTGAAAGTACCAACGCTGCTGCTTCACGGAAGTAAAGACCAGATTACATCGCACCTGGCCAGCAGGGATGTTGCAGCCAAAACACCGGAATCCATCCAATACATCGAATTCGACGGCATGTATCATGAGGTACATAATGATGCGCAACGCGAATTACTTGCCGGTAAATGTATCGAATGGATCAAAAAGAGGATAGAGAACTAAGATCAGAGTCGTTAAAAATACACTACACACTGTATTACTGCCATTTACAATCACTCTTAAAACATCATAAAATCATTACGGGAAGTTTCATAAAACATAAGGAGCATTTTTAAAAACCATTACGGGGATTTTTAAAAATCAATTTATCACAAAAAGAGATCATTAGGATGTTTGTCGATTAAATTTGCCCCTCGCCTTCAGCTCCATTGGTAAAATACAATCGTAAACAAAGCGATTAACAGGTACATCCACGCCATATTTCTCTGCCAGCTTAACCACTGTCCCGTTCTGGTAATCAATTTCTGAAGGCTTACCCTCCCACACATCGCGCGTAAGAGACGAAGTAGATTCATAGGCCACCGCATCAATCACAGCAATGGTTTTATCTATAAAATCAGGCTTAATCTTTACACCCTTTTTCTGCGAAACAGCATATATTTCATTCAACAAGGCAATCATCATCTGCCGTGTTTCTTTCAGCTCGCGTAGTTCACCATAGCTTGTTTTTGTCACTGCCAGCAAAGCACTGGTGCAGATAAAAATAAACTTCTTCCATACATCGGCCTCAATATCACGTGAAGCTTTACAGGCGATACCTGCATTGTCAAATAACTGACTTAAAACCTCCATTTCTGGTGTTTGTACTCCATTTCTCTCTCCGAAAACAATTTCAGGTTTAAAACCAACATGGTTAATCACACCAGGCGCTTCTATTAAACTAAAGATCCGGCACAAACCTCCCATCACCTGCTTTTCAGGGATAACTTCAGCTAATTCATCGGCAGCCATCACGCCATTTTGCAAAGGCAAAACAATACTTTTTTCATGAATGATCTGCTTTATATCATTCCTGATATCCTTTATCTGCCAAGCCTTTACTGCTGTCAAAACTAAGTCGGCATTCGTAATATCGGTGATCGTATCACTAACTTGAGCATTGGGAATATGCATATCTCCATTAACACTTTTGACCAGCAATCCGTTTGACCTGATAGCCTCCAGGTGCTGCCCGCGGGCTATAAATGTTACATCATTGCCTGCCTGAGCCAGTTTGGCTCCAAAATATCCACCTACGCCTCCTGTTCCAATAACTGCAATTTTCATGTTCTTGTAAGTTTTTCTTAAATATCAATAACCTGCCATTGTAATACCTTAACAGGTACATGCCTGTACTTAATTTCATGACAAATATAAATTCATGAATCCGAATATTGTTATTTGAATAAGCAATATCCACGATATTTTTCATATGATTTGTAAATAAACGATTGTTTGGATTTATATGAACAATCGGTTTAAGTGGGTCGATAACATACTACACGATTGACAACTATCCTACAGAAACATGTTAATAATGCGAAGAATTCCTGAAGCGCCAGTTCAATACATCTTGTATATATAATGACCTTTAGATGATTTGGTCTTTCTTATTAATTGTGCCCGTCAATTATTTACATGATCGAGCATTAGCTATATCGGTGCATGGAACAGAAGCGCAAAGAAAAATTGCTGTTGCACCGGATTGATGGGCATGAGTTAACCCGGTGGCTATGTGCCCGCCGAAATGGCTGAACCGGATCGATTTCATGATATATATATTAAATCACCCAATGAAAATTCCTATTTTACAATAATACACTTACAGGAGCAGTTTATAGCAGATTTCTGTACCATTATGCCCTAAAAATGGCTTCGGTAATTCCATGAGTCTTCTTCGGAGCTCCTTCGGTATTTCTTCGGGACTTCTTCGGATCAACCTCGCTGGCAGCGAGGTTGATCCGAAGAAGTCCCGTATTTATTAGGGAGCAGGCGCCTCTGTGCCAGGACGCTTTAACAGGACGATTTTATTGCCATTTTGTTAAATACGAACCCAGCAAACGGGCCTCGGTATATTAAAATCTAACATGATTTAAGCAGATTTTTTCAGGCGAGCCAACGACTCGTTTAAAGGCCGAAAACTATTCAATGAATTGATCTGCTGTTAAAATCTAAAAACAAAAACTAAAATGCATTGTTATAATACCGACTCACCCAATATCGTTATTATGAAAAGGTTATTATCGCTTATAATCCTAAGCGCAGGCTTGCTGCTTACAAGCGGGTGTCATTCTAAGAACACCAGTAAACTACCCAATAATGCAGAACGATTATATAATGATTACTGCATTGGTTGTCACAATGATAATAAATCTCCTTTCACCAACCGGCAATGGTTGTTTGGCAGCAGCAAAGATGAAATTATTAACAGCATAAAACTGGGACGTATATCCTATGGTATGCCATCATTTGAGAAAGGATTAAACGATAAAGAGATCGAACAACTGGCCGATTACATTCTGACACTTTCCGAGGCAAAAACGTCAGAACCTGACGAATCATCATCTTCGTCCACCATACACAAAAGTGAAGTGCAATCTTTCAGGGTTGATACCATTGTCGATGGACCGGATGTTCCCTGGGGCTTAGAGTTTTTACCTGATGGTCAGCTGCTCATTTCTGAACGCAGTGGTGCCCTGTTGCTTTTCACCACTGACAAGCAACTTTTAACCATTAACAATTCTCCTGAAGTATTTGCAAAAGGACAAGGAGGATTGCTTGACCTTGAGCTACACCCCCGCTATGAAGAAAATGGCTGGATATATATAGCCTACTCATCACCTGATGATGACAATAAAGGCATTGCCAATACGGCTATTATGAGAGCCCGCCTGCAAGGCACTCAACTAACAGATAAAGAGTTAATATTTAAGGCTTCTCCTTCCACGAACAAACGTCATCACTTTGGATGTAAACTTGAATTCGATAAAGAAGGCTACCTCTATTTCTCAGTTGGTGACAGAGGAAACCGGGATCGTAATCCCCAGACATTGGATAACGACTGTGGCAAGATTCACCGAATTCATGATGATGGTCGTATACCCAAAGACAATCCGTTTGTCAATGATAAAGATGCACGCCCTACTATCTACTCATACGGACACCGCAATCCGCAAGGCGTCTGTATGCATCCTGAAACAGGACGTATCTGGACCGATGAACATGGCCCCAAAGGTGGTGATGAAATCAATATCATTGAGGCCGGCAAAAACTATGGCTGGCCGGTCATTTCATTTGGCATCAATTATAACGGAACAACATTTACAAACGATACCGCCAAAGCGGGCATGGAACAGCCACTGCATTACTGGGTACCCAGCATCGCCCCATGCGGAATGACGTTCGTCAAGGGCGATCGCTATCCTAATTGGAAAAACAATATACTAACCGGTTCCCTGCGGTTTGAATATCTTCACAGAGTAGTGATCAATGGTGAAAACATTATCCATGAAGAAAAGCTGTTGGAAGGGATTGGCAGAGTTAGAAATGTTGAAATGAGTCCTGACGGCTATATCTATGTGGCCATTGAAAAACCAGGGAAAATATTGAGGCTAGTGCCAATAGATAATTAAATGTTGCATAAGGCTCTATTGACATACAAGTACTGTGCAGTGCGGATTCTAATAGTGATGACCACTCTGCTCATTACATTAAGCAGTCGTGCACAAACGTCTTTTGCAAATGCTGATACGACAGAGATCAAGCCTCTTCAACTTGATGAAGTCACAATAAATGCACCGGTCACCATTCTGTCTGAGCAGCAGTGGCCGGGCAGTATCGTTCATATTGATTCATTGACGATTCATGCCGGTAACTCATTCCTATTGTCACAACAGCTTAATAATATGCCGGGTGTATTAATGCAGCAGGGAGCACTTAATACCAGCAGGATAACCATCAGGGGCATTGGTTCACGCACCCCTTATAACAGCAATCGCATAAAGGCTTATTGGGGAGATATTCCGATAACCGATGGGGATGGTGTAACATCAATAGAAGACATTGGATTTAACGACATCAACAGCATCAGAATATTAAAAGGTCCGTCATCAGCTCTTTATGGCGCCGGATTGGGAGGCGTGGTTCTTATTGATCCATGGCACAGAACTACCCGGACAAGCCTGACTGCAAATAGCGAAACTGGCAGTTATGGAACATTCTCCAACCAGTTGTCGGCTGCGATCAAACACAACAAAGGCACTACAGGGATAACAGCCAATCACCTCACCTCCGATGGCTACAGGGATAACAGTGAATATGAGCGTTTCAACATCACCCTGAAAGCCAGATACAGTCTGGGTACCCATATATTGCATTATCTATATAATTATCGATACCTCAATGCTCATATACCAAGTTCACTTGACAGTATCGACTTTTATAATCAACCTGAAAAAGCAGCTGACTCCTGGGCAGCTATCGAAGGCTATGAAAAATCCCAAAGGCAGATCCTGAACATCGGCCTGAGCTCAGGCCTTGGCAATCGCCTTTCCAACTCACTCAATCTGTTTGGCATTACAACAGGTCTGGATGAACTCAGACCCTTTAACCGTCTTGATGAAAAAAAAAGGGCTATTGGCATCCGTAATAAACTGACATACCAAACAGGTCGTTTCCGACTAACTGCCGGACTTGAGGCCATGAATGAATTCAATACCATAAAACTATATGGTGTGAAGCCAACTAATGAGGGACAGCTATTGAGTGAAAATGACATAGAACGACGCTACATCAATCTTTTCGGCTTACTCGATATCGATGTCACTGATAAACTAATTATACAAACAGGCTTAAACTTTAATAGTACAGCATATAAGAATGAGGATCAGTCAACCGGACAAGAGTCGAACCATCAATACCCGGCCACCCTGTCTCCCCGCTTGGGCATCAATTATGCACTCACTAACACGTCCAATCTTTTCGCGGCGGCTGGTCATGGGTTTTCAACGCCATCTGTCGAAGAAGCACAAATGCCCGATGGTAGCTTTAATGCCTCAGTGAAACCTGAGGAAGGTTACCATTTCGATATCGGTTATCGTTACGAGTCGGTAAATAACAAGACCAAAGCCGATCTGACAGTTTATTGGATGAAACTGAATAACCTACTGGTTACCAAACGCGAAAGCGAAGAAATATTCTATGGCATCAATGCCGGGGAAACAAGTCATAAAGGATTAGAAGTATCAGCCTGGCATCAATTGCTCATTAATACAAACAACACCATCGTTTTTAAAGGTACATTCTCAGGCTCCATCAATCAATTTGAAGATTTCACAGATGACGGGGTTAACTATAGTCAAAAGCATCTTCCGGGTATTCCTGAGTACACAGCTCATCTGTCAGCTGACTATACGCTAAAACACAGCCACTTCCATTTTAACTATCAGTTCTTTGGTCAGCAATACCTCAATGACAGCAACAGTAAAACATATACTGATCACAGTGTACTAAATGGTAAAGTGAGTCATCGTATTCAAATAGCAGGTCTGTCAGGCAGTTTATATCTCGGAATTAATAACATAGCGGATAATCATTATGCGTCGATGCTACTTATTAACGCCCCCTCTTTTGGCTCTAAGCCGCCAAGGTATTATTACCCGGCACCGCCACGAAACTGGTATGCAGGCATTATCATTCAATTATAGGGTATGATGCTGACTGATTAAAATCATGATATATTTCTTTATTTAATTGCAGATTTTTTTCTTTATAATTGTTTTACAACCAATAATTTACAGCACATCACTGGCAATATTGCTTAATTATAGCTAATTAACTGTAAGATAATCCTCTTATTTTAATTCATTCTAAATACAAATATGTTTCCTTAGTTACAACAATTCCATTACTTCGTTACATTTGTGACCCTACGTATATGGCAGACATAGATTACATAGAACACGAAGGCTTTGTGGAAGAAGTTAATCCACAGCATGTAAAAGTGAGAATTGTTAACGAATCGGCATGTGCTTCTTGCCATGCAAAAGGTTCATGTACAGCGGCTGATTTACAGGACAAACTGATTGATGTCTATCAATTTGAAAGTGACCTGCATGTCGGGCAAAAAGTCATGCTTTTGGGTAAGAAATCGTTGGCTCCCAAAGCAGTATTACTGGCTTACATCTATCCTATCATTCTCATTTTAGCGGCTCTTATATCAACATTCTACCTAACTAATAATGAATTATTAGCAGCCGGATTAGCATTGGCCATTCTTGTTCCGTATTATGCTATCATATACGCCAATAAAAATAAGCTGAAAAGAACTTTTTCATTTACTATAAAACATCAAATCAACTAAATATGAATGTTGTTCTGATAACTATAATTTCGTTAGGTGTGTTAGGGGCTTTAGCTGCTATCATACTTTATTTTGTAGCACAGAAATTCAAAGTTTTTGAAGATCCGCGAATCGATCAGGTTGAAGAAGCATTACCAGCTGCCAATTGTGGTGGATGTGGTTTCCCTGGATGTAGGGCCTTTGCTGAGGCCATGGTTAAATCTGATGACATTTCAGATTTAAACTGTCCGGTGGGTGGTGCTGATACCATGAGTGCAGCAGCAGCTATTTTAGGTAAAGAAGTTGCAGCAGCAGCTCCGATGGTAGCCGTTGTTCGTTGTAACGGAACGTGCGAAAACCGTCCTCGCATCACAGAGTATGACGGTGCTACTTCTTGTTCAATTGCATCATCTTTATACGGTGGTGACACGGGCTGTTCAAATGGATGTTTAGGCTTAGGCGAATGTGTTGATGCCTGTGCATTCAATGCCATGTACATGGATGAAGAAACAGGACTTCCTGTTATTATTGAAGACAACTGTGTATCATGCGGTGCTTGTGTGGATGCGTGTCCTAAGAACATCATTGAGCTTCGCAAAAAAGGACCTAAGAACCGTCGCATTTTTGTATCGTGTATTAATACCGACAAAGGTGCAGCTGCTAAAAAAGCATGTTCGGCGGCATGTATTGGTTGTAAAAAATGTCAGAAGATCTGTCCATTCGATGCCATTACTGTTGAAAACAACCTGGCCTACATCGACTACGACAAATGTAAATTATGCCGTAAGTGTGTAGCAGAATGTCCAACCAATGCAATTCATATGGTTAACTTCCCGCCTCCGAAGCCTAAGGTGGAAAAACCAGTGGAAGAAAAAGCAGAATAGAAGCGCTTAAAAAAATAAAAACAGTATTAAACATTATAAAATAGGAGGACCAATCGTGTTAAAAACATTCTCATTAGGAGGGGTTCACCCGGCAGAAAACAAATTCTCAGCCGGTCAAAAGATTGAGGTCTTGCCCGTTCCCGAGCAAGTTTCGGTTCCTATTGCCCAACATATTGGAGCACCTTCAGAGCCTGTTGTTAAAAAAGGTGATGAAGTAAAAGTGGGTCAGTTAATTGCCAAATCAACCGGTTTTGTATCAGCCAATATCCATTCACCTGTTTCAGGTACTGTATTTAAAATTGACGAAGTTTTAGATGCCAGTGGTTACAAACGCAAAGCAATCATCATTAAAGTTGAAGGCGATGAATGGGATGAAAGCATTGACCGCTCAGAAGAATTAGTTAAGGAAATTACAGCTTCGCCAGAAGATATTATTAAGAAAGTGGGTGAAGCAGGTATTGTTGGACTAGGTGGTGCAACCTTCCCTGCTCATGTTAAGCTTTCTGTTCCTCCGGGAAAAAGCTGTGAGGTATTAATATTGAACGGGGTAGAATGTGAGCCATATTTAACAGCTGACCACCAGTTAATGATGGAAAAAGGCGATGAAATCATGGTTGGAACACAATTACTAATGAAAGCTCTTAAAGTGGATAAGGCGATCATTGGTATTGAGAACAACAAGCCTGATGCCATTAAGCACATGAGCGATCTTGCCAAAAATTACACTGGCATTAGCATTCAATCATTGAAAGTTCAGTATCCTCAGGGTGGTGAAAAACAGCTGATCGATGCTTGTATTGGCCGTCAGATCCCTTCGGGTAAGTTACCTATTGAAGTTGGCGCCGTTGTTCAGAATGTAGGTACGACGCTGGCCGTTTATGAAGCGGTACAAAAGAATAAGCCTCTGTTTGAACGCGTTGTTACAGTGACCGGTAAATCTGTAACTAAACCATCGAACTTCCTAACCCGTATTGGTACGCCCCTTAATCAACTGATTGATGCGGCCGGCGGACTACCTGAAGATACCGGTAAGGTAATTGGTGGTGGTCCAATGATGGGTAAAGCACTTTCTTCTATTGAAGTACCGATTACCAAAGGTAGTTCTGGTGTGCTGATCATGCCTCAGCCAATTGCCAAACGACCTAAATTGGAGGCATGTATCCGCTGTTCAAAGTGTGTATCTGTTTGTCCAATGGGATTGTCTCCTTATTTACTGAGCACAGTGTCTGACAAAGCGATTTGGGACAGAGCAGAAGAGGAAAAGATCATGGACTGCATCGAATGTGGCTCATGTAGTTACACCTGCCCTGCCGGTCGTCCATTGCTGGATTACATCCGCTTAGGAAAAGGCAAGGTTGGACAAATCATGCGAAGCAGAACTAAATAATTAAGAATATTATAATACAATATAAAATGAATAGGTTAACCGTATCACCATCCCCGCATGTGCACAGTGGCGACTCTGTGAAAAAGAACATGTATGGGGTGATTATAGCCCTTCTTCCGGCACTGGCAGCCTCTTTGTACTATTTCGGCCTGGGCGCTGTAATAGTAACCTTAACAGCGGTTGTGTCATGCGTATTTTTTGAGTGGGCTATTCAAAAGTTCCTGTTAAAAACCGAGTCAACCGTTATGGATGGTTCAGCGGCTTTAACCGGATTACTTCTAGCTTTTAACATGCCTACCAACCTTCCAATATGGATCATTATCATTGGTAGTTTAGTGGCCATTGGAATAGGTAAGATGTCATTTGGTGGATTGGGGAACAACCCGTTTAACCCAGCCTTGGTTGGACGTGTCTTTTTACTTATCTCATTCCCTGTGCAGATGACCTTGTGGCCAAAACCTGTGGTTTCTCAAGCGCACTATCTTGATGCTGAAACTGGTGCAACACCTCTGTCAATTATGAAAGAGGGATTGGCCAATGGCGAAAGCGTAAGTAGCTTAATGAACCATGCAGATATGCCATCCATTACTGAGATGTTCTTTGGTTTCTCTGGAGGTTCAGCAGGGGAAATTGCCGCAGTAGCCTTATTGGTAGGATTGCTGTTTATGCTGATCAGAAAGATCATCACATGGCACATTCCTGTAGCAGTACTTGGTTCAATCGCGGTATTCACCGGAATATTACACTTAGTGAATCCTGATGCCTATGCAGGTCCTTTGTTTCACCTGTTAACGGGAGGTGTTATGTTAGGTGCTATTTTTATGGCAACCGACTATGTTAGTTCTCCTATGGCTAACAAGGGAATGATCATATACGGTATTGGTATTGGAGTTATAACCGTTGTAATACGTGTTTTCGGTGCCTATCCGGAAGGTGTTTCATTCGCTATCCTGATTATGAACGGATTTGTACCTCTAATTGATAAATATGTGAAACCTAAGCGTTTTGGCGAAGTTGTGAAACCAGCTAAAGCTTAATGCAGGAAAAATAAGATCATGGCAAAAACAGAATCGACGCTTAAAAATATGGTTTTAACCCTGCTGGTAATCACATGTATAGCAGGGGCTTCACTGGGCGCTATGTATGAGCTCACTAAAGGACCTATTGCAGCTGCAAAAGCTGCCAAGCAGCAAGCTGCAATTAAAGAAGTAGTACCTGGGTTTGACAACAACCCGGGTGAAGAAATGTATGAACTGACATCGAAAGAGGGTTTTGTAATTAAACTTTTCCCGGCTAAAAAAGGCGGTGAGCTAATTGGTGTTGCTATCGAATCACAAACCAATAAGGGGTTTAGTGGCAATATTAAAATAATGGTTGGCCTAAAGCCTGACGGTAGTATCATTAATTACCAGGTGCTGGAACATAAAGAAACACCAGGTTTAGGTACCAAGATGGCCGATTGGTTTAAATCCGACAAAGGCAATCAAAGCATTTTGGGTAAACACCCCAAAAACAACAACCTGACTGTCAGCAAAGACGGTGGTGAAGTAGATGCTATTACAGCAGCTACCATTAGTTCACGTGCATTTTTAGATGCGGTGCGCATCGCTTACGAAACATATACTGAAAACCAAGGCAGCCAGCCGGTTGCTGTAAATACCTCGTCTGAGGAAGGAGGTGCAGAATGAATCAGTTAAATAATTTTACCAAAGGATTTTTCAAGGAGAATGCTGTATTTACCCTTCTTTTGGGTATGTGTCCTACGCTTGGAGTAACATCTTCAGCCTTTAACGGTTTGGGTATGGGATTGGCAACAACGTTTGTATTGGTTATGTCAAACCTGGTGGTTGCTCTTATCAAAAACTTTATTCCGGATAAAGTACGTATCCCTTCATTTATTGTGGTGATCGCAACTTTTGTAACGATCGTAGAAATGACCATGCAGGCATATGTACCGGCATTATTTGAGTCATTGGGATTATTTATTCCACTGATTGTAGTAAACTGTTTAGTACTGGGGCGCGCTGAAGCATTTGCTTCAAAAAACAATCTTATCTCATCTATCATCGATGGATTGGGAATGGGACTTGGTTTTGCAATGGCCCTTACAATTCTAGGTGCTATCCGTGAGATACTGGGTAGCGGTAAAATGTTTGGAGCAGCTATCTTCCCTGAACATTATGGTATGTTGGTATTTGTTTTAGCACCAGGTGCTTTTATTGCACTGGGATACCTGATCGCATTTATTAACCATGTTAAAAAGGAGGCTTAAACCATGGAATATGTATTAATTGTAATATCGGCCATCTTTGTTAACAACATTGTATTAAGCCAGTTTTTAGGAATATGCCCTTTCTTAGGTGTTTCTAAAAAGATTTCTACCGGTATTGGTATGACAGGTGCTGTTACCTTTGTTATGGTAATTGCAACCATTGTAACATTCTTTATCCAAAAAGCAGTACTTGAACCTTTTGGGGTTGAATACCTGCAAACAATAACCTTTATTCTGGTAATTGCTTCATTGGTGCAATTGGTAGAGATTATTCTTAAAAAAGTAAGTCCTCCATTATACCAGGCCTTAGGTGTATTTCTACCTCTGATTACCACTAACTGTGCTATACTGGGTGTGGCAATTCTGGCTCTTGGTCTTGAAGACACTAATATTGTTAAGTCGGTAGTATTTGCTATATCTCATGCTATTGGATTCGGCTTAGCCTTAATTACTTTTGCCGGAATTCGTGAGCAGCTTGATCTGATGGATATTCCTAAAGGAATGAAAGGCACACCAATTGCCTTGGTAGTGGCAGGTTTGTTAGCATTAGCATTTATGGGCTTTGCCGGTATTGTTTAAGAAACAATTATAGAATTGATATATGAAAGAGAAGTTCTCATTGAGCTTCTCTTTTTTATTTCAGCAGCTTGGGTATAATAAAACTAAAGCGGGTACCAACATCGCGTTGCGATTCTACATTTATATGCCCGCCAAGCAATTCAACATAGGCCTTTGTTATGGCCAGGCCTAAACCAGTCCCCCCCTTTTTAACGTCAGTATCTTTGGCCTGCCAGAAGCGGTCAAATATAAAATCCACATCATTGGTATCAATACCAATACCTGAATCCTGAACGAACAGCTCAATTTCAGAAGACTTAAGTATCTCATAACCAAAAATCACCTGCCCTTTTGTGGTAAACTTAATGGCATTGGATATTAAGTTAGTCAATACCTGGCGCAATTTAACCTCATCAGAGTATATCTCAAACTCAGTATGGTCACCCTGCTCAAATACCAATTCAATGCCTTTATCGTTTGCCAGATCGTAGAAAAAAGCCTGCAGGTCCAAACCCAAACGCACCATATCAAAATAACCGGCACGCACATCAATCTGGCCGGATTCAATCTTTGAAATATCAATGATATCATTAATAATATTGAGTAGCTGACTTGAGCTTTGGTGAATGAGCCTCACATACTCCCTTCTGTCATCAGGTGTTAAACCATCAAACTGCAAGAGCTCAGAGAAACCAACAATACCATTCATCGGCGTGCGAATTTCGTGCGATAGATTTGCCAGGAAAGCTGACTTCAATCGATCACTTTCCTCCGCGTCCTGCTTCGATTGTCGTAACTCCTTCTCCAAATGAAGGTGTTCACTGACAGCTTTAGCCAGCTTCAGGTTTTTATACCCCATGGCTGACAATTCGATGGTGAGAACATTAAGCAGGTTCAGTATCTTTTCAAAATTATTGGGAGCAACCTTTACCATCTTCTCAAAGTCAGTGATAATACTGCTATCATCCAATCCCAGACTCCGTGTATATTTAAGTAAATGCTCAGGATCCAAATTATTGGGTCTCACCTGTCCGATCAACCAGTTGCCAATATGATTACCATCAACAATAATAGGCGAAGCTGCATCAATAAAACCACATGATTGACAGGGGCTTGAGACAGGCCCTTGAACTTTTTTAGCCCGCTCTCCTAATTCCCGTGCACTTTTAACACACATTCGCTGCCCCTTTTCAGTTGACCGCACTTTTTCGCAAATGCTATTGGAAAAAGACATTTTTGTTATAGGATCTCCATTAACATTAGTAATAAGAGAAGAAATTCCCGTGGCAAATGAAAAGGCGTCCTGCATTTTTTGTAATTGATCCAACTCAAAAACATCAAGGAGGGTTATTTGCTTAGCATCAACTAGCGGATGCACAATATTGTCAATCTCTTTTCGTAATATTCGCTCATTATCCATCAGGTTGCTGACCTTGCGCTTCTGCTCACTTACATCTCTGAAAACAATGATTACAAGCTTATTTCCAACCTGTTGAAAACTATTTATTCCCAGCTCTGCGTCAAATTCATCACCATTAATACGGCGCAATCGCCACTCAACATTCTGAGGATTTCCTTTTTCAGCTTCAGTTATATAAACATTGGCATAAGCGGGCGACTTTTCATCAGGTTGGTATGTCGCTGACAACTCCACAAGGCTTTTGCCGGCAATTTGTTTTAAGGGACCATGTAACTCTTCCATAGCCTTAGCATTGGCATCAATACAAATGCCATTATTAAAAACCAATATACCCTCACTAACAGACTCAAAGAGTGTTTGATACATGTTTTTATTGTCCACAATCTGTCGCTCATTCCTTACCCGAACCAACAAATTTGCAAAGGTTCGCGCCAATAACTTAAGATTGGACACTTCACTCTTTGACCATTGCTTTTGCATGTGAACATGATCAAGACCAACAAAACCAATAGGCTTTTCCCCTTCGCTGAATGGGATCATCAGAATGGACTGAATGCCCTCCTTGGCAAATTCTTCCCGCTCTTCAATGGCTTCATCAGGCAAATCATTTATATCATCAACACAAACCAGCTCCATCTTGAGAAGCTTTTTCTTGAGGTATGGAAAAGAGTTTATTGGAATGTTTTGTAATTCATCGATATAAGGATCAATACCTGCTGCACACCACTCATTGATATTGCTCTTAAACTTTAAATCCTCACTGTATTCAAAAACATAGCTTCTGTCACATAAGAAATAATTACCAACCATATTTAATGACTGATCAATTATCTGTGGTATCTCATCTACATTAACATTGGTATTATATGCCAATAACTGATCCAGCATCTCGCGATAAGCGATCATGTTATCAAGCTTCAACAGGCTTTCCTTGGGCAGTGTATTATCGCGAAATACCGCAATAATATAGTCATTCTCACCACTTTTAACCAATTGCACATAAGCCGATAACCATCTTACCTTTCCTAAGCGTACAGGCCAGTCAACCAACTTTGGCTCATCATATTCCAAAGCTTCAAATATCTCTGTTGCTGCACTTTGATTAAACTGATCGGCACGGCTGCAAAAATGACGCAATGAGTAGCACTTTCCTTTTTCCAGGTTAAAAAACTCACATGCTTTATCATTTACCAAAGTAGTTTCATACTCTGATTTATCAAAAACCACAGTCGGTTCTATCGCTGCGTTGACAATTAGTTTTATATCGTGCGATTGGCTGGTCATATACATCAGTAAAAGTAGCCTTTAAAGTATTAAATATATTGACCATTAACAAACCCGCCACTAATACAACACAAAACACCCACCTTAACCATTGTTTTTCTGCATCTTACAATCTATTACTATTTTTATAGTCATAAAACTAGCGAAATAATTTGATGACTATTTTTATAGTTATATATTTGTATCAAACATTTTGGGAAAATGATAGAATTAACGAAAGCAGAAGAACAGGTGATGCAATACCTGTGGACCATTGATAAAGGATTTTTAAAAGATATTGTTGAACAATATCCTGAGCCACGTCCCGCTTACACGACTGTTTCAACCGTAGTTCGGGTTTTAGTCAGGAAAAAAGCGATTGGCTTTAACACATATGGTAAAGTCAATGAATACTATCCGCTCATTAAAAAATCCGATTACTCTAAAAAGTACATGAAGAATCTTGTGCAAAACTTTTTCAATAACTCACAGCAGCAATTCGCCTCTTTCTTTACCAAGGAAAGCGAGCTCACCGTATCTGAACTGGAAGAGTTAAAAGCGTTAATTGATAAACAGATTTCCGAAAAGCAGAAATAATGGAAGCATTAGCTATTTACTTACTTAAAAGCACCCTTGTTTCTGGTGTATTCTATTTGCTATACAGATTTTTACTACGTAGAGAATCATTCTTTGCGATCAATCGGTTTTATCTGCTGTTCAGCGTTTTATTTGCTTATCTTTTCCCTTTTATAAAGATTAATCTCAACACTAACACTGTTGAACCTGAAGTTATAAACACGATCAACACGGTCGTTAATCAGTTTAATTTCGTTGACGAAATTCCTTTCAGACAAGAGGAAGCATATAGTTCAACGGATAACCACTATCAATGGTGGATATTACCTCTTGCAATTATATCTGCAGTATTCCTGTTCAGATTTCTTAAGAATCTATTCCAACTTTATAAAACTATTCATGCCAATGAAAAAATAACTCAAGCCAAATTTACACTGGTTCTGTTTAACCAGTCACAAGCCTTTTCTTTCTTTCGTTATATCTTCATTTCCCCTTTTGTTTGGAATTCTCCAAAGGGAAAGAGCATTGTAGCCCACGAGCTGAGCCATACCAAACACAGGCATTCGCTCGACCGGCTGTTTATTGAAACCATGCTCATATTCTTCTGGATGAATCCGTTTATTTATTTATACCGAAAGGCTTTAGAAGAGGTTCATGAATACCAGGCAGATGCCGATGCTACAGAAAAAACGTCTGTTAAAGAGTACTTTAACCTTGTTTTACAGCAATCATCTGCCCACAATTATTCGCCTCTGATGAGCCCTTTTAGTTACAAACTCATCAAAAAACGAATAAAAATGGCAAATTATAAATCACATCCGGTAATTAAATTTCGATTAATCATCCCATTATTAATTGGAATAGCGATTTTAACAACATCTGCAATTAACTTTAGAAAACTCCAGTCAAATAGTGTTGAACATGAACTAGTCGGTGAAATTGACAACATGTCTGTAAACACTTTCGTTTTACCAATACAGAATGGCAATATATCAACAGGTTGGGGCTACAGCATACATCCGATATTAATGGTTAGGAAATTTCATGAAGGAATTGATATTACCGCCCCTCTTAACACGCCTGTAATTGCAAGCCAATCGGGAACTGTAACTCTTGTTAGATCTGATAAAAAAGGATATGGTAAACGAATTGAGCTCTCGCATAGTAACAACCAAAAAACGCTTTACGCCCATCTAAACAATTTCAATGTTAAAGAAGGACAAGAAGTAAAACAAGGTGATATAATTGGCTATGTAGGAAACTCTGGTGCTTCAACTGCTCCACATTTACATTTTGAGATTCATAAAGATGGAACAAAAACAAACCCTCAAGCACTATTAGGGATTGAACTGGAGAGCAAAAACAGGGTAGTCGAAAGCAACGTTTTCAAATCTCCCATCAAAAAGGAAGAACTAACCAAAATATCTTCAGGTTATGGCATGCGCAAGCACCCGATTACCAAAGAGATGAAGAAACACAATGGAGTAGACTATGTGGCACCTTTAAATACGAATGTTCTAGCCATTGGCGATGGTGTGATTCGTAAGGTGAACAATGATTTTATTGAAGGAAAGGGTTATGGACGATTCATAATTATCGATCATAAAAACGGCTACTCGTCATTGTATTCGCAATTGAATGAATACAAGGTAAAAGAAGGCCAGAAAGTAAAGGCAGGCGATGTTATTGGCCTGTTAGGCAGTAGTGGTATGTCCACAGGTCCTCACCTCCATCTGGAAATAAAAAAGGATGGTCAATTCATTGATCCTGAATCAGTAATCGAAAAATAACAACAAAGAGAGTCATATTGGCTCTCTTTTTTTTGCTTAATCTGCAAACATTTTTCACTTGCCGGCGTACTACTTTATACCTACCACACATTAAGAAAAATTCAGAGTGTTAATAACTAATGCGGCACGCTTTTTGGTTTGTTTAACCGAAAAATTATTTTTGGTGTCCATTGAAATTTTTGAGAGATAGAGAGGTTATGAAAGCGAGTTTTTTCACAAAATTATTATCAGTATCAGCTGCAGTTATAGCAATTGTTTTAGTTTCACAATTATTTATCCACTCGTCGGAACCGACAGTCAGGACCGAAAACCAAACAAAGGATATTAGCTATGCCATTTCTTCGCTTGACATTCCCACCTCTGTTAACTTCGCAGGTGAAAAAGTGCCTGTTGAGCGCTACGATGTTAAAGAAAGCTTCGATCGTGAACTACTCGTAAATACTTACTGGCAATCTCAAACGATACTATTTATAAAACGGGCTAACCGTTATTTTCCGATTATTGAGCCTATCTTAAAAGAACAGGGCATTCCTGATGACTTCAAGTACCTCTCTTTAATCGAAAGTAGCTTTATGCCCCGTGCCAAATCTCCTGCCGGCGCTGTTGGTCTTTGGCAGTTTATGCGTGCCACTGCTCGTGAGTATGGTTTGGAAGTCAACAAAGAAGTTGACGAGCGTTACCACATAGAGAAATCTACTAAAGCGGCCTGTAAGTATCTGAAAAAAATGCATGATCATTATGGAAGCTGGACATTGGCTGCCGCTGCCTATAACGCAGGTCGTTCAGGTATTAACCGCCAATTGGATCGTCAGAAAACAAAAAGCTATTACGACTTGCTTTTGGGCGAAGAAACCGGACGCTATGTTTATCGTATCTTAGCCATTAAGGAAATATTGAATAATGCCGAACAATATGGCTTCCATGTCAAGAGCGCCGATTTATACCCTACAATCAAAACAACTGAAATTGAGGTAAAAACAGGCGTTAAAAACTTCGCTGACTTTGCCATTCAATACGGTACGACCTACAAAGAGTTAAAAAACCTAAATCCGTGGTTGCGCGAGGCTTACCTTACCAATTCCGGAAAGAAAAGCTATTCTATAAAGCTGCCAAAGGATTCCGAGAGTCTTATTAACAAGCCGAAAGAAGCAGTAAAAGATACTTCTGCTGTTAAGTGATGAATCTTTAAATAAGAGCTTTCCGATGTGATCAAATTCGGCTTCTTTGCATTCGAACTTATGACTATCTTTGCGTGTTCTTAAGTTGATGAAAGTGAAAGAAACAAGCAAAAAGGCCGTTGAGCAAATAGATGAAACCGAGCAAATTGATGTATTTGGGGCTCGCGTTCATAACCTTCAGAATATAGATGTTAGCATTCCGCGTAATAAACTTGTTGTTGTAACAGGCTTAAGTGGAAGTGGCAAATCCTCCCTGGCGTTTGACACTATCTACGCAGAAGGACAGCGTCGCTATATTGAAACTTTCTCGGCTTATGCCCGTCAGTTTTTGGGAAATATGGAACGTCCGGATGTTGATAAAATAACAGGCTTAAGCCCGGTAATTTCCATTGAGCAGAAAACCACCGGTAAAAATCCACGTTCAACAGTGGGTACCATCACAGAAATCTACGACTTCCTCCGTTTGTTTTATGCACGTGCAGGTGAAGCCTTCTCTTACAAAACAGGGGAGCAAATGGTGAAATACACCGATGAACAAATATTGGACTTAATTCTTGAGCAGTTTAAAGGTCGTAAAGTTTACATAGCTGCTCCTCTTGTAAAAGGACGTAAAGGCCATTATAAAGAGCTGTTTGAACAAATCAGAAAAAAGGGCTTTATCCATGTCAGGATAGATGGTGAAATCCAGGAAGTGGTTCACGGCATGAAAGTGGATCGCTATAAAACCCACTTCATTGAAATGGTGGTTGACCGTATTGCTGTTTCACAAAAAGACACCATGCGCCTGAAGGAAAGCATCAAACTGGCCATGCAACATGGCAAAGGCATTATGATGCTGATTGATAAAGACACCAATGAGCAACGTTTCTATAGCCGACAGTTAATGTGCCCGACATCAGGCATCTCCTATAATGAACCTGCACCTCACTCCTTCTCGTTTAACTCGCCACAGGGAGCCTGTCCCAAATGTAAAGGGCTTGGCACCGTTGATGAAGTCGATTTTGACAAGATTGTTCCCGATGCTAATTCGACCATTAAAAAAGGAGGGATCGCTCCTCTGGGTAAATACAAAAACAACCTGATATTCTGGCAAATTGAAGCCATTGGGGAAAAGTATGGTTTCACTTTGAACACGGCCATAAAGAATATCCCCGAGGAAGCGATGGATACGATCCTGCATGGTTCGAGCGAACCCCTGACCTTGAAAAACACACCTCTTGGTTCTTCCTCCAATTATTACCTGAGTTTTGAAGGTGTTATCAAGTACATACTCGAACAACAGGATAACGATACATCAATGAAAGCCCGTAAATGGGCCAACCAGTTTATCAAAAACAATACATGTACCGAATGCGAGGGGCAACGATTAAATAAGGAAGCCCTTCATTTTAAGATCGACCATAAAAACATTGCCGAATTGGCAGAAATGGATCTTGGCCTGCTGCATGAATGGTTTCAGGGACTGGAAGATCGCATGACAGCCAAACAAAAAACCATTGGCTACGAGGTACTGAAAGAGATACGCAATCGTTTAGGTTTCCTGATTAATGTCGGTCTTGAGTACTTATCACTTAATCGCAGCGCAATGACACTGTCGGGTGGGGAAAGCCAGCGAATCAGACTGGCAACACAAATTGGATCTCAACTGGTTAATGTTCTGTACATCCTTGATGAGCCAAGTATTGGCTTACACCAGCGGGATAACCACCGCCTAATTGATTCACTTTGTCAATTGCGTGATACAGGCAACAGCGTATTGGTGGTTGAACACGATCATGATATGATGATGGCTGCTGATTATGTGGTGGATATGGGGCCCCATGCCGGGCGACACGGTGGAGAGGTTGTGGCACATGGCACACCTTTACAAATATTACAGAGCAACTCATTAACGGCAGATTACCTGACAGGTAAGAAAAAGATCGAAACACCAAAGAAACGCAGGGAAGGCAATGGCAAGTCCATTACCATCAAAGGCGCTACCGGTCATAACCTGAAAGGTGTCAATGTGGAAATTCCACTGGGCAAACTCATCTGCGTGACAGGCGTTTCAGGCAGTGGTAAGTCGACCCTGATCAATGAAACGCTCTACCCTATTTTAAACCAGCATTTTTACAATGCAGTAAAAGACCCTCTTCCTTACAACAAAGTAGAAGGTATTGAGCACATTGATAAAGTAGTGGATGTTGACCAGAAACCCCTGGGTAGAACACCACGCTCCAATCCGGCTACATACACCAAAATATTCGACGAAATAAGAAAGCTGTTTGCCGAACTGCCTGAATCAAAGATCCGTGCCTACAAACCAGGGCGCTTCTCTTTTAATGTCGCGGGTGGCCGTTGTGAAACCTGTAAAGGCGGTGGCGTTCAGGTGATAGAGATGAACTTTTTACCGGATGTGATGGTAGAATGCCCCGATTGTGGCGGGCGACGCTATAATCGTGAAACCTGTGAGGTTCGCTATAAGGGCAAATCCATCAGCGATGTTCTGGATATGACTATCAATCAGTCAGTAGAGTTCTTCCAGCACATCCCTAAGCTATCTAAAATATTGAAAACGCTGCAGGATGTTGGCTTAGGATATATAACACTGGGACAGCCTTCAACGACCCTTTCAGGGGGAGAAAGTCAGCGTGTTAAACTGGCTGCCGAATTGGCCAAACGGGATACTGGTAAAACCATCTACATACTTGATGAGCCAACGACCGGTCTTCATTTTGAAGACATACGCGTGCTGCTGGACGTATTACATCGCCTGGTGGCAAAAGGCAATACTGTACTGGTGATAGAGCACAATCTGGATGTCATTAAAGTAGCAGACCACATCATTGATATTGGTCCTGACGGCGGACGCTTTGGTGGTGAATTAATGGCTGCGGGAACACCTGAACAGGTAGCTCGTAAAAAGAAGAGCTACACAGCCAGGTACCTGAAAGAAGAACTTAAAAAGTAATTGACGAAGTATTTCTAAAGACCGGATTTCTTCCTTTATAAAGAATAAAAAAGATCGCATCCCGTATGACATTAAGCCATACAAGATGCGATCTGTTTTTATACATAAGCTATTCCGCTTGCTATAAATTTCTAAAGATATAATCTGCTTTCATGCGATAAAGGTGATTACGCACATTACCACCATAAATACTATGGTTGCGATTTGGATAAGCAAACATATCAAATTGCTTACCTGCCTGCACTAAGCGGTCAACATATTCCATTACATTCTGAAAGTGAACGTTATCATCTGCTGTTCCATGAATCAGGAATAAACGACCACTTAAGTTATCAACATGATTAATTGGGCTGTTGTCGTCATAACCACTGGCATTCTCCTGTGGCTTACGCATGTATCGCTCAGTATAAACAGAGTCGTAATAGCGCCAGTTAGTTACAGGAGCTACTGCAATACCAACCTTAAACACATCTGACTTACTCAAACATAAGGATGACATAAAACCACCATAACTCCAGCCCCAGATACCGATACGCTCTGCATCAACGTAATCTAACCCACCAAGGTATTTAGCCGCCTCGATCTGATCATCCGACTCAAACTTACCCAGTTTGCGATAGGTACACTTACGAAATTCTTCACCTCTTGCACCTGTTCCGCGCGGGTCAACACAAGCTACCATATAACCTTCAGCTGCCAGATACTGCTCCCAGCCAATACGCCAGTTATCAAGCACCTGCTGAGAGTTTGGTCCGCTATATTGTACCATTAATACCGGATACTTCTTAGAAGCATCAAAGTTCAATGGTTTTACCATCCAGCCATTCAGATCAACACCTTCGCTTGTTTTAAAAGAAAAGAATTCTTTAGGGCTTATTTCAAATTTAGCCACTCGCTCTTTCAGAGCCTTATTATCTTCCAGAACACGGATCTGTTTGCCTTTGCTATCGTGCAAAGTAACCTGCGTAGGAGTTGTCGTATTTGATAAATAATTGATGTAATATTTAAATCCATTGCTAAATACCGCCTTGTTGGTTCCATCTACCGTTGAAAATGCTATGCTTTTCTTTCCATCGTTACGAACTGCATATACTTCACGTTGCATTGGCGATTTAGCTGCAGCCTGGTAATAAAACATACGTGTTTTGGAATTATAACCCAGGTAATCGGTAACATCCCATTCACCTTTGGTTATCTGGCGCACCTGTCGACCTGCCATCGTGTACAGGTAAATGTGATTGTAGCCATCCATCTCACCCACGTAAACAAAATGCTTTCCATCATCCAAAAACTGCAGATTATCCAATACATCCTGCTCAATATATCGCTCATTTCTATCGGTAAATACCGTATTACAAACACCTGAATTAGTATTGGCGATCATCAACTCCAAAAAGTTCTGATGACGATTCAGCTTAATAATACCAAGTTTACCCTCTTCTTTTGTAAAACGAACGCGAGGAATATAAATATCTTTTTCCTGGCCAATGTCCATTGTTTTCGTAGTGCGGTTCTTAATATTATAAACATGGACACTTACAATAGAATTATCCTGACCAGCCTTAGGGTACTTAAATTTGTACTGACCCGGATACAGGCTGTACTCTTCATTATTGGGGAAAGATGCCTGATAGATTGGAAAAGCAAATTCTTTTACCTTTGACTCATCAAAACGAACAAAAGCAATTTCCTTACTGTCGGCCGACCAGTCATAAGCCTTATTATAACCGAACTCTTCTTCATATACCCAGTCAGGCATACCGTTGATTATTGAATTATATTCCCCATCACTTGTGATGGCACTCTCTGTTCCAAACTTAAGTTTCGCCAGGTGCAAGTCATTGTTCCGCACAAAAGCTACCATCTCGCCATTTGGTGAAAAAGAAGCGATTTGCTGCTTTCCATCCTTTGACAAGGCATTCAGCTCATTATACTGAATATCATATACGTAATAATCTGCCTTGAACGAGTGACGATAAATATATTCGGCATTGGTATAGATCAGTATTTTGGTTTCATTGCCGTTAAACTCATATCCTTCAATACGCTTTATATCGTATTCGCCTTTCATTTCTTTTTCCAGGTCAAATACGTCAGCCACTTTCTTACCGGTTGAATACTGGTATTTAACAATGCGCTTCCCATCCTCAAGCGTTGTATAATGAATACCATCTGCCATGGAACGTACACCTCGCACAGAACGGGCGTAAAAGGTACCTTTAGCAGTTATATCTTCAAGTGAAACGGTTTGCTTTTGAGCAAACACAGTTCCTGACATTAAAATCAATGCCAGTAAAATACTTAAATGCCTCATTTGTAAATAATTTATTTTTAAACTGTCCTATTTATCTCAAATCCAAAACTAACAAAATCAGTGCCGATAAAACAAGGGTATTTGACAGCATTTTTAAATTAGCCTTAATTATCATGAAAAAAAGCCTCATCTCACCAATGCTTTCATGGCTTTTGTATATCTTTGCGTGTTTTTTAAAATCTAAGCAATAGGAGCATGATAAAAATTACCTTTCCAGACCAAAGTGTCAGAGAGTTTGAAGCAGGCGTAACTGGTTTAGAAATTGCGCAAAGTATTAGCCCACGATTGGCTAAAGAAGTTTTATCAATTACGGTGAATGACACCCTAACGGATTTAACGCGCCCTATTACCACCGATGCCAGCATCAAATTACATAAGTGGGAAGATGAGGAAGGGAAGCATGCTTTTTGGCATTCATCAGCTCACTTGATGGCTGAAGCCATTGAAGCACTTTATCCAGGAACAAAATTTGGTATTGGCCCAACCATTGAAAACGGCTTTTACTATGATATAGATACAGGTGACACCATTATTAAAGATTCTGACTTACCTAAGATCGAAAAGAAATTTAAAGATCTGGCCAGTCAGAAAAACGCCTATGTAAGAAGTGAAGTATCAAAAGCTGAGGCATTGGAATACTTCACCAACAAGAATGATGAGTACAAGTTAGAGTTGATCAACGAACTGGAAGACGGTACTATTTCATTTTATGAACAAGGCAACTTCACCGATTTGTGTCGCGGACCTCACTTGCCATCAACAGCACCAATAAAAGCCATAAAGCTATTGAGCGTAGCTGGTGCATACTGGCGTGGTGATGAAACACGCAAGCAGTTAACTCGTATCTATGCCATCTCTTTCCCTAAAGCTAAAATGCTTGAGGAATATTTGGTAATGCTTGAAGAGGCTCAAAAACGTGATCACCGTAAAATAGGTAAAGAGTTAGAACTATTCGCTTTCTCTCAAAAAGTTGGTCAGGGTTTACCTTTATGGTTACCAAAGGGAGCCAAGTTACGTGAGCGTCTTGAGAACTTCTTAAAGCGCGTACAGGTTAGATATGGTTATGAGCCGGTAATTACGCCTCACATTGGAAACAAAGAATTATATGTGACATCTGGTCACTATGCAAAATATGGTAAAGACTCATTCCAGCCTATAAACACACCGGCTGAAGGTGAAGAGTTCTTATTAAAACCTATGAACTGCCCTCACCACTGTGAGATTTACAAAACCAAACCACGTTCATACAAGGATCTTCCAATCCGTTTTGCAGAGTTTGGTACTGTTTACCGTTACGAACAAAGTGGTGAGCTGCATGGATTGACAAGGGTAAGAGGTTTTACCCAGGATGACGCTCACTTATTCTGTCGTCCTGATCAGTTAAAGGATGAATTTAAGAAGGTAATTGACATTATCTTATACATCTTTAAAGCGCTTGATTTTAAAGACTACATTACTCAGGTATCTTTACGTGATCAAAACGACCATTCAAAATACATTGGTACTGAGGATAACTGGAACAAAGCGGAGCAAGCTATCATTGAGGCCTGTGAAGAAAAAGGCATGAACACCATCGTTGAATATGGTGAGGCTGCTTTCTACGGACCAAAGCTTGACTTTATGGTGAAAGATGCCCTTGGTCGCAAATGGCAGTTGGGAACCATTCAGGTAGATTATAACTTACCTGAGCGTTTCGAGTTGGAATATATCGGAAGTGATAATCAGAAACACCGACCAGTTATGATTCACCGTGCACCATTTGGTAGTATGGAACGTTTCGTAGCGGTTTTGATTGAACACACAGCCGGTAAATTTCCATTGTGGTTAACACCTGAGCAAGTGGTTATTTTGCCTATCAGCGAAAAATATAATGATTACGCAGAAAAAGTTTTAAATTTCCTAAATAATTCCGATATTCGTGCCGTTCTAGATGACCGTAATGAGAAAATCGGTAAAAAGATCAGGGACAATGAGTTAAAGCGAATTCCATACCTTCTGATTGTAGGAGAAAAGGAAGCAGCAGAGGGCAAAATTGCCGTTCGCAAGCAGGGAGAAGGTGATAAAGGCGCAATGACTCAACAAGATTTTGTTGATTTTATCAATCAGGAAGTAGAGAAAATGCTTTCTGAGATCGAACAATAAGTATTAATTAATCAAAGGAGGGTTTAACAATAGCTAGACCAAACAGAAGGCAGGTACGTCCGGTAAAACAGGAGCCTGCTCACAGAATTAACAGAAATATCAGGGTACCTCAGGTACGATTGGTTGGAGATAACATCGAAAACCCAGGTGTGTACCCTACAATGGAAGCCATTAAGATTGCTGACGAGATGGACTTGGATTTGGTAGAAATTTCTCCAAATGCAGATCCTCCTGTGTGTAAGATAACGGATTATCAAAAGTTCCTTTATCAACAAAAACGCAAACAAAAAGAGCTGAAAGCCAAAGCTGTTAAAGTTGTTGTTAAGGAAATTCGTTTCGGCCCAAACACTGATGATCATGATTATCAGTTTAAATTAAAACACGCTGAGAAGTTCCTTGGCGAAGGAGCAAAGGTTAAAGCCTATGTATTCTTTAAAGGACGATCAATCCTGTTTAAAGATAAAGGTGAGATTCTTTTGTTACGTTTCGCTCAGGATCTGGAGGAAATTGGCAAAGTTGAGCAATTGCCTAAATTAGAAGGAAAACGAATGACCATGTTCATTTCCCCGAAGGTAAGCGCTAAGAAAAAATAGCTTATTTTTTATAACTAAATATATAGGAATAATGCCAAAAATGAAGACAAATTCCGGTGCTAAAAAGCGTTTTACGATTACCGGAAGCGGAAAAATCAAGAGGAAGCATGCTTTCAAAAGTCACATCTTAACTAAGAAGACTAAAAAGCAGAAGAGAAATTTGACCTATGCTGGCACTGTTCACAAAGCTGATGAAACAAACATCAAGCTATTATTGAACATGAAGTAATTCAGATTTCAACGAGAAGAAGAAACGATTTTTTTTAACCAGAGTGAATTAGCTAAGAAGATTCCCAAAGGGGGCGCTAACCATTCGAAAATGATTTTAAAATGCCAAGATCAGTAAATCATGTAGCGTCAAGAGAACGACGCAGAAAGCTTTTAAAGCAAACCAAAGGTTACTTTGGACGTAGAAAAAACGTATGGACTGTTGCTAAAAACGCATACGAAAAAGGTCTTTCTTACGCATACCGCGACAGAAAGAAGAAAAAGAGCACATTCCGCGCATTATGGATTCAGCGTATTAACGCAGCTGCTCGCCTTGAAGGTGTATCATACAGCAAATTAATGGGTATGTTACACGCTCAAAACATTGAAATCAACCGTAAAGTTCTTGCTGACCTTGCAATGAACCACCCGGAAGCTTTCAAAGCTATTGTTAAGAAAGCAACTAACGCTTAATTGTATTAAGCCAAAATATTGAAGGAGACCATTTGGTCTCCTTTTTTATTGCCTGAACCTTAGGATTCCAGTTAAATTACTATCTTGTGTGCCCATTTTTATGTCATTATGAAGCAGATCAACCTAACAACAAGCATAGAGATTTTTGAATCGAAAGAAGAACTTAGTCGACAGGAGCAAGAACTTGTTAAGCATGCCGAAGAAGCATGTAGGAAAGCCTATGCTCCTTATTCTGAATTTAATGTCGGAGCAGCTGTTCTGCTCGAAAATGGAAAGATAATTACCGGCAGTAACCAGGAAAATGCAGCTTACCCATCAGGCTTATGCGCAGAACGAACAGCCATTTTTTACGCTAACGCTCAATACCCTGACACTCCTGTTGTTTCAATGGCAATCATAGCTATCAATAAAAACGGGATTCTTGAAAATCCGGTCGCTCCTTGTGGCGCCTGCCGACAGGTACTACTGGAGACTGAGCTGCGGTTTAAGAAAGCTTATGACATATTGCTGGTTGGGCAGTCATCGATACAAAAAATAAAAAGCAGCAAAGATTTGCTGCCTCTATCTTTTATTGGAGAAGGATTGTTAAAGAAGAATTAATCTTTAACCAGTGGAGTAACTTGTACTACTCTTTTAGATGGAGAATCTTTATTGTTTTCTCTTCCTGATTTATCCAATCATAGTAAGGAATTTCATTGATTACATCTGCACCAGATAATTCCCCACACGTAATTGCATATTCAACATCTTTAACCCACCACTTTACTTCTTCAGAAAGCTGATCATTATAATTACACCAACCATTAAATTCATATCCTCCATCAATATTTTCGGCACTCACCCCTTTATCGATAAGACTATTGGCAGCTTTCCACCGTGCCTCATTAACTTCTAAATAAGTCTTATGGCCTAACAATGAAAAGGATCCAGATAATAAGATAAGCGACAATGAGATTAGCAACCTGAAATTACCCTGTAATTCAAGACGATTTTTGGGGATAATAACGAAAAAACCAACAACAATAGAAGGCAAAAAATACCTTTCAAACAAAGTGTTTGCTAACGCAAGAAAGGCTATATAAATCACTCCAAAAACACATAAACCTATTTGAATTCTTTCTACAATAAGTACTTCATTAAGTCTCACACTTTTTATTTTGTCCCACAATAAAAGCACGTACATAATAAAGCCAAATTGTGTTAAGAACAGAACAAAACCTACTCCTAACCAATGCATTTTAGCCGGTAAATTCTCTCCTTGCCAAAAAGTATCTAAAAACGTCAATGGACCAATATAAATATCATTAACAACATTACCGAGGGGGAAAGTTATTATACCACTATAAATCAAGAAAATAAGTACAGAGGAACAGATAACTGACATTAATACAAATATCCGATGCTTTCTGAATAGCTCTTTCCTGATATACATCAAACACACTGGCAGCGAGAACAAACCTACATATAAAGAAAAATAAACAAAGACCTTAATCAGATTTTTTATTATTTGCCCTGACAAAAGATTGTTAATTATTACTTCACTTCCACTAAAATATGAAGGAAGTATATCATTTGTTTTAAGGTAAAATAAATACACTTCTAATAGCAGAAAAACAACAACTACACTGGCTATTGAATAAATTAACAGTTTTAAGTTAAACGGTTTTCTCACACAAAATGCTGCCAGTAAAACTAATGGCAGTAAAAGCCCTATTTGTCTGATTAGAGTTGCTAATATTGAAAATATGCACACAAATATGAAATTCCAAACACTTTCATTCTTAACGGCTTTAATAAAGAAGAAGACAACAAGGAGCGATACCACAAGAAAAGGGATATCCGTCATAAATGTTCCTGATAATGTGTAATATAACGGATTTGAAAATAGAGTCAGAACTATAACTCCTGTATATTTAACAGAAAGGTGTAATTTTTCACCAATTTCTTTTATTGTCCATAAGCCAATAAATCCTAAAACAACAACAGACAACCTAAGCGCAGAAAAGGAAAATCCAGCGCTACAAAATATAACTCCCCATAAGACTTGCGTAATAATTGTAGAGCCACAATAATCAATCAAGGTAAATTCACCTGTATCAATTAAATGTTTCACACTAATCGCATGTACCCAATCATCGTTTAAAGGAAAATCAGACAACCCTTTAATGGCCATAAAACTTCCAAACCACAGAATAGCTACAAAAGAAACAATAAGCCAACCCGACTTAAAACCAACTATTTGTACCAACCAATCTTTATTATCCTTATAAAGCTTACTGCTCATAGATAATTTAAATATTTACCCATTCACATTACGAAACTCTTTCCACAGGTTTTCTGTATCCGGAGTGGAGGCAGTTATGGTAATGGTTTCTTTTTTAACAGGATGGATAAATTCAATTTTACGGGCATGTAAAGAGATACTTCCGTCCTTATTGGAACGTGGAAAGCCATACTTCAGATCACCACGGATAGGACAACCTATTTTCGCCAGTTGACAACGGATCTGGTGATGACGTCCAGTCTCAAGGTCAACCTCCAGCATATAGTAATTCTTCAATCCTGAAACCAGGCGATAATTCAAAATCGCTTCTTTGGCACCATTTCGCGGCTTAGGAAAGGCATAAGACTTATTCTTCTCGGAGTTTTTAAGGATATAATGCTTCAACCTACCAGTATCTTCATCAGGTAACTCAGCCACCAATGCCCAATAGGTTTTCTTGATCGTTTTCTCCTGGAACATTTTATTCAAACGACTCAAAGCCTTACTGGTACGAGCAAACAACACCACTCCACTCACTGGTCTGTCCAATCGGTGAACAACGCCTAAAAACACATCACCAGGCTTATCGTACTTCTTTTTAATATAAGTCTTAACCCTGTCACTCAAGGTTTCATCCCCTGTTTTATCACCCTGCACAATGTCTGATGACGACTTATTAACCGCAATAATATGGTTATCTTCGTATAGTATATCTAGTTTCTTCATCTAACTCATCTCTGGCTGTCGCCGCGATTAACCGGCAACTTGCTACCTTATATTTATTCTTTTCAATCTTTATTTTCGACGTCCTGTCGTACTATTCCCTAGTATTGTTCACGTTCATTAGGGAAATCAACACTCTTAACATCTTCTATGTAGTTACCAACAGCACCACTTATCTCTGCAAACAAGTTGTGGTAACGGCGTAAAAAACGAGGTGAGAACTCCTGATTAATTCCAAGCATATCGTGCAAAACCAATACCTGCCCGTCTACCTGGTTACCGGCTCCAATACCAATAATAGGAATCTTCACTTCCTTTGCTACCTGCCCGGCCAAAGACGCAGGAATTTTTTCCAACACGATACCAAAGCAACCAGCTTCTTCCAACAAGTGCGCATCTTCGATCAGCTTCCGTGCCTCCTCTTCCTGCTTGGCTCTTACTGTGTATGTACCAAACTTATGTATTGATTGCGGTGTTAAACCCAGGTGCCCCATAACTGGAATTCCGGCACATAATATGCGTTCAACAGACTCAAGAATTTCCTTTCCTCCTTCCAGCTTTACCGCATCAGCAGCTGTCTCTTTCATAATACGAATGGCTGACGTCAATGCTTCCTTCGAATTACCCTGATAGGTTCCGAAAGGCATATCCACAACTACAAGTGAGCGCTGCACTGCACGTACTACTGATGCTCCATGGTAAATCATCTGATCAAGTGTAATTGGCAATGTGGTTTCCCAGCCCGCCATAACATTAGAGGCCGAATCACCTACCAATATCACATCTACACCTGCACTATCAACAATTTTAGCCAATGAATAATCATAAGCCGTAAGCATGGCTATTTTTTCATTTCGCATCTTCATCTCACTCAATACGTGAGTCGTCACTTTTTTTCGTCTTTCCTGAGCAACTGACATAATGTAGCTTGTTTTATTACTCCTAAGGAGAAATACCCATATTAACAATGAACTGAATTGATACCTTTAAACTTTTTACTTGCCCCGGAATAATTACCCTGGTACAGGTTCTGACCACAATAGGCAATTCAGCATTCAGTTCATAATAATAGTGGTATAATTATATTTTATAGTTATCTATTGGGTGATAGCTAATAATTTGCTTATCACAGCCTGCAAAGTTAATAATTTGTTATGAGCATAACGACATTATTATAACCCATTCAGCTATTTCTTCCGATTCATTACATATATCATGCTCTTCCAATCATAAACTTTAAAACTATTGTTTAATTTTAAACTGTTTTAACCAACCCACACTTATGAAAAAGAGCAGCATCTTATTTGTTACCTTCGTATTAGCACTAATTTCGATCAATCAAAAGCATTTATTAGCCCAGGGTTCATTAGCCCGCCCGGCCAAAGAGGTATTTACAGATACCCTGGTTACATCGAAAGTGCAAATTAAGCTTGGAGGGCAGCTAAAGGCTAATGGCATATACGACTTCAACGCACTTCAGGACAGTGAGTCGTTTAATATTCTTTCAATTCCAACCGGTGATAATCAAAATACTTCGCCGCGCTACAGCCTGGGTGTCAAACAGTCGCGACTTAACATGAACATTGCTTACGATTCTAAAAAGCTTGGTCGAATCACATCGTATTTCGAAGGCGACTTCTTCGGCATGGGCAACCTGAATTTCAGAATGCGTTTCTTCTACCTGGACATTCAGAACTTCAGAATTGGTCAGGCATGGTCTTTATTCTGCGACGAAACTGCATGGCCCGACGTTATTGATTTCGATGGTCCGCCAACAGGCATCTGGGTGCGCTCAGCCCAAGCCAGGTACACCAAGCAATTATCAGAGAACAACAGAATAGCTTTTGCTGTTGAATCTCCACAAGCCGAAATAACTCCCATTGAATCACTTGACTCAACCATAACGGAAACTTTCCAGGGCTTTCCTGATATTACTGCACACTGGAACAATACAGGTGAATGGGGACATGTCCAACTGGCTTTTGTTCTTCGACAATTAAACTACCTGAAAAACAACAAAACACTCTCCAATACAGGCTATGGACTTTCATTGTCAGGACATTTAAAAGTCAGACAAAATGATAAACTTATATTACAAGCAGCCGGAGGTAAAGGCATAGCAAGCTACTTTGTTTCATTTATGGGTGGTGGTTACGATGCTGTCACTTCATCCAGGGGAAAGCTCTCCAACATACCGGTTTTCGGTGGGTATGCCGCATACGAGATAATGTTTGGTAAAAGTTTAAAATCAACACTTGTATACGGATACACGCACATGATAACGGAAGTTGACGTTCTTCCACATGACGAGTTCAGAGGCCATTATACCTCAGGCAACCTTTTCTGGCTTTTGGATGACAAAATAACGATTGGAATCGAATGCCTTTATGGTAAGGTCAATGATTTTTATGGTGAATCAGGTCATGCAACCAGAATCCAATCCATGTTATTGTTTAACTTTTAACAATATAAGTTAATATTAACTGGATTTTAAACGTGCTTTTAACTACATTTCTGTTTGCGCATCGTTTATGCCAAAACTTAGGTCTAAACATGGGTTTTATCAATATCTATTGAAGGAAAAATTTCAACATTTGCTATCAATAAAAATAAAAATCACATGTCCACCACAAAACAAGATGCCTTGCAATACCATGAAAATGGCAGACCAGGCAAAATTGAAGTCATTCCAACTAAACCTTACAGTTCCCAACTTGATCTATCACTAGCATACTCTCCCGGAGTCGCTGAGCCATGCAAAGAAATTGAGCAAAACAAAGATGATGCCTACCGCTATACAGCTAAGGGAAATCTTGTGGGTGTCATATCAAACGGAACGGCTGTCCTGGGCCTTGGCGACATAGGTGCTACAGCCGGTAAACCGGTTATGGAAGGAAAAGGTCTACTTTTTAAAGTATTTGCCGATGTTGATGTATTTGATATCGAAGTAGATGAAAAGGGGGTTGATGAGATGATTAAGGTTGTTAAGGCCATTGCTCCTACTTTTGGCGGAATTAACCTTGAAGACATTAAGGCTCCTGAATGCTTTGAAATTGAGACACGCCTGCAGGAAATGCTTGACATCCCTGTTTTTCATGACGACCAGCACGGAACGGCAATTATTTCAGCCGCCGGACTGCTTAACGCTATTGAAGTAAGCGGTAAAAAGATCGAAAATATCAAAGTGGTTGTGAACGGTGCCGGCGCATCTGCCATTATGTGTTCCCGTTTATATATCAGTCTTGGGGTTAAGCGTGAAAATGTCTGGATGCTGGACAGTAAAGGTCTGATGACGACACAACGTACCGATCTGAACAAGTACAAAATTGACTTTGCCCAAAACAGCCAACTAACAAAGCTCGAAGAAGTAATAAAAGGTGCCGATATGTTCCTTGGACTGTCAAAAGGTAACATATTAAGCAAGGAAATGGTGCAAACAATGGCTGATAACCCAATTGTATTTGCCTTAGCCAATCCCATTCCTGAAATCAGTTACGAAGATGCCATTGCAGCCCGCCCTGATGTGATCGTAGCTACCGGTCGATCCGATTACCCTAACCAGGTCAATAATGTACTGGGCTTTCCATTTATTTTCAGAGGTGCCCTGGACGTGAGAGCCAAAGCCATTAATGAAGAAATGAAAAAGGCGGCTGTATACGCCCTGGCTGAACTGGCAAAAAAGGACGTACCCGACCAGGTGAATGCAGCTTACAAAAGCCAGAACCTAATATTTGGAAAAGAGTATATCATACCAAAACCCCTTGATCCACGTCTTATAACCGAGGTCGCTCCTGCTGTTGCAAAGGCGGCAATGGACACAGGCGTTGCCAGGCTGGATATTGTTGATTGGGATCAGTACAAAATCGACCTGATGAAACGCATGGGTATATACAATAAACTGGTACGCGACATCAGAACACGAGCGAAGGCTGATAAAAAACGAATTGTATTCTCCGATGCAGATAATTTTAAGGTACTGAAAGCCATTGAAGTGGTGCGCTCACAAAATATCGCTGAACCAATTCTATTGGGGGATAAGCAAAAAATAGAGGAAATTGCCTATGAAAACAACCTTAATGTTCTCGACCTGCCAATAATTGATAATAAGTCAAAAGAGGAAGCCGCTAAACGTGCAGAATTTGCTCAACTACTATATGAAAAGCGTCAGCGTAAAGGGCTGAACAAAGAAGAGGCTCTATACCAGATGCTTGACCGTAACTACTTTGGAGTGATGATGGTAGAAACTGGCGAAGCCGATGGTTTTATTGGTGGATTCTCCAATAAATATGCCGACACCATACGTCCGGCCATTCAGATCTCGGGCACAAACAACACCTTGAACCACATAGCAGGAATGTACATTGTGATGACTAAAAAAGGTCCTTACTTTTTTGCAGACACAACGGTTAACTATGAGCCATCGTACAGAACACTGGCAGACACAACACTCTTAACGGTCAATGAGATCAAGAAATTCAACATTGATCCGGTTGTGGCCATGGTATCCTACTCTAATTTTGGTTCTACCCGTGAAGGTAGTCCTAAAAGGGTGCGCAATGCGGTTAAGCATTTACATGAAAACTACCCTGAGCTACTTGTCGATGGTGAAATGCAGGCCAATTACGCTTTCAATTCTGAATTAAGAGCCAAACGTTTTCCATTCTCTAAGCTAGGTACCAGGGATGTTAATACTATTATCTTCCCAAGTTTAAGTTCTGGTAATATTGCATACAAGATGATGCATGAACTTGGACAAGTTGAGATAATTGGCCCTATCCTACTTGGTATCAGAAAACCGATTCACGTATTACAACAACAAAGTTCAGTACGAGAGATTGTTGATATGGCAGCTATCGCAGTAGTCGATGCCCAAACGAAAAAGGATCAGATTATTGAACTGTAGCATATTTAAACAGGAAAGCCACTCAGTGAGTGGCTTTCCTGTTTATACAATACTAATTACCTTTTTAATCAAGTGCTTTAAAGCTACTTTCTATTTCAGCTGACACACGCTTCATCACATCTTCAAAACTGTCAGAGCCATTAACCACTGCCACATTATGTATCTCCTTGTACTTCTCAATAACAGGAATGGTTTTATTGGTATGATCTTCAAGACGCTGAACTATTTTAGCTGTGCTTGAATCATAAGGCATGGCCTGTTCTGTCTTACTTCTATTATCTAACCTTCTTACCAGCTCCAGTGTTTTCACATCCAGTTCAATTATTTTATTGATGATCGCATCGTGCTTTTGCAATAAGCCATCTAAAATGTATGACTGAACCAATGTACGAGGATAACCTTTAAAGATAAATCCTTTGGCATTCTTAGATTGTTTCATTTTTCGCTCAATGAGCTGAATAACAATCTCATCAGACACCAACTGACCATTTTCGTAGTTCTGTTGCACCAACTTACCTAATTCGCTTCCCTTGGAAATTTCCTCATCGAGCATATCACCGGTTGACACAAATTCCAGGTTATACTTTTCAGCAATGGCACGCCCCAAAGAGCCGCGCCCCGAACCAGGAGACCCGAATAGAACTATATTTAATTGTTTCTTCTCTAACTCTTTATTAACCGCTTTTCTAATTTCAGAGGTTACCTTTTTAATCTTCTGAACACCATTAATGGCCTTGTAATTACCCTTTTCCTTAAAAAAATCAAGTACAGGCTTTGTCTTTTCATCGTATTCACGAAGACGATTGCGAATTACCTCTTCATTATCATCCAGGCGTCCCGATGTTTCACCACGAAGCAACAAACGCTTTACCGATTCTTCCTCAGGCACTTCAATACTAATGAGCAGATCCAACTTAGTATTCAGCTTGATCATTAATCCTTCAAGTATATATGCCTGTACAAAAGTCCGCGGAAAACCATCAAATAAAAACCCGTTGGCATCAGGGTTATTCTTAATTGTTTTTTCTATAATCTGCACGATAATTTCATCAGAAACCAAACCTCCTCTCGCAATAATGCTTTTAGCTTCAAGACCAAGCTTCGTTTCTTCTGCCAGTTCTTTCCGTAAAATATCTCCCGTGGAGATGTAAAAAAGATTGTATTTTTTAATTAGAAATTCAGATTGAGTGCCTTTACCCGCACCCGGAGGGCCAAAAAGAGCAATGTTTAGCATAGCACAGATTTTAGGATGTACGCGATTAAAATTGAGATACTTGAATATATCAATTAAAATCGAAAAGGACAAACCTCGGAATGCTAAAGGATTGAGTATCCTATAGGATTTCAGCAATATCCGCCAGTTAAGTTGATCAATTCCCCCAAAAAGATTCTATAATAACCATACCCCAATGATTAGCGGATTACAGGGATATTAATGCCTTCGTCATTGGATATTTTTACTTGCTGTAAATTTATTACACGCTAATCTTCCCCACTCAAAAAAAATGGTTCTGACAGTGCGTTGGCCTGTCTCCTGCCTGAGGCGGGACAAGCAGCCGCACGTCCACGGAGCGGGGACGAAGACGAATGCGGAAGAACTATTGAAATCTATTATATGGATTACGAGGATGCATCATTGGCATAAAACCATTTGACGGATTGGTAAATGTTGGGTATTTGCTTACTCCAAATGACACTTCTGCTCTGAAATTATCTGAAAACTTGTAGCCAACATAAGTTGAAGCACCATAATTATTAAAGCCCTGAAGCGTTGAATTATTACTTTCGGGCATATTGGCATTTAGAAAAACAGCAGCACCTGCATACCACTTTTCATTTATCAGGTAAGTACCCTGTGCGTAAACACCAAACTGCAGCATTGTTTCGTCAAGCGTTAGTTTGGTTGCATCGACCTGACCCCAGGCCGGAATATTATAAAAATTGGTACGGCTCATATATGGTAACACATCCACCTGGAACTTTTTAAACGGCATTAACGACCATTGAGGCGCCAGGTAGGTATTAAAACCATACATGCCTTCAAGATCAGAAAAGGCGCTAAGTCCAACATTCATGCTGAAATCAGCAAGCGGCAAGCTATCTTCCTCAAGAGCGATCTCACTCTCAATGAAATTTGTATTTAAGCCGGTCACATTGCGTTCCTCCTGCCCTGCCAACAACTGTGTCAATCCCAGTATAACAATTATTACAACACCAATTCGCATATGTTTAAGTTTTGCACGGTAAACATACAAAAATCACACCACAGGGCTCTACTTTTTCAATGAATCCATATAAATACTCAATAAAAAAAATAACACCCACTTCCTACTATTACTCACGCTACCCCATCATTTTCTATTTTTTAGACTTCTTTTTTCACTTTTTATACTTCCAACCCCACCTTCATGCTTTAAAACATATCCATATTTTACAATTGATGACTTTCATCATCCATTTACTATTTTTCTATACCCATCTTGCAATCGTCAAAATATTAATGAAACAACCATGAATTTATCAGTTACATTAAATCCCAATCCTCTTGTGAAGTTTTTGCAGAAGCCAGCTTCTGACTTTACAAAAGAGGATATCATCAAATATATGGAAGCCAACGAGATCAGAATGCTTAATTTCAGATACGTTGCAGAAGATGGCCGTTTAAAAAGCCTTAATTTCGTTGCTTCAAGCCTTGAGCATTTAGATGCTATTTTATCAGCAGGTGAGCGTGTTGATGGCTCCAGCTTATTTTCTTTTATGGAAGCAGGAAGCAGTGACTTGTATGTTGTACCACGTTACAGAACCGCATTCTTAAATCCTTTTTCTGAAGTTCCTTCACTGGAAATACTTTGTTCGTTCTACGACCACAAAGGGCAGGCTCTGGAGTCGGCTCCTGAAAACATACTAAGAAAAGCTCATCAGCACTTTATGTCTTCAACAGGCATGAGCATGAAGTTTTTAGGTGAACTTGAATATTACGTAAACAGCGAGCGTTCAAGTAATTTCCCGGCTTCAGACCAGAAAGGTTATCATGAATCAGAGCCTTTTGCCAAGTTTGAAGCCATGCGTAAAGAGGCCTTAAAACTAATTGCCCAATGTGGTGGTCAAATCAAATATGGTCATGCCGAGGTAGGAACATTTACTGCCGGTAATGAAGCCTATGAGCAACATGAAATTGAATTTTTACCTACCGATCCTGAGTTTGCCGCTGACCAGATGCTGATAGCCAAATGGGTATTACGCATGTTAGCTGAAAAACTAAACGTGGAAATCAGTTTTGCCCCTAAAATCACTGTTGGTAAAGCCGGTAGTGGTCTTCACTTCCACATGCTTGTGGAAAAAGATGGCAAAAATATAATGCTTGGAGATAACGGCCTTAGCGACACAGCTAAAAAAGTTATAGCCGGAATACTGGATATGGCAGACGCCTTAACTGCCTTTGGAAATACCATTCCTACTTCATACCTACGCCTTGTACCTCACCAGGAAGCACCAACTAACATATGCTGGGGCGACCGTAACCGCTCTGCATTAGTTCGTGTGCCTCTTGGTTGGACCGGTGGTGTTGAAAACATGATATTCGACGCTAACCCGGGTATTACTATTACCCCTGCCCCTACCGACAGCAAGCAAACCGTTGAGTTCCGTGCTCCTGATGGTTCGGCTAACATCCATTTAACCATTGCCGGATTAATTACAGCAGCCGAACACGGTATCAACATGCCTGATGCATTGGACAGAGCTGAAAAGCTATATGTAAATGGTAACATTTTCCATAAGATGCCTGAAGGTGGCCTTGAGCAGTTACCAAGCTCATGCTACGAGTCGGCTGAGAGACTGGAGAGCAAGCGTGATCTTTTTGAAAATAACGGTATTTTTTCTGAGCGTGTTATCAATCACAGCATTGAAAAACTAAAAGCTTTTGAAGATAAAGACCTGAGCGAACGACTATATGGCAAAAATGATGAGATTCGCGAGTTGGTATTAAGGTATATACACTGTCAATAAACCAAAATCTGTATACTTTCCACATTGCTTCGCAATGTTATTACTTAGTATTTGCACAACTAAACCTGTTAAGGGCTGGGATATAATCGTCCAGCCCTTGCGTTTTTTTTAAGGGCTAACAAAAACAGTCAATGCATTTATTTAAAGTGCACACAGTTCTAAACACACTTTTTTAGCTTCCTCTTATAAATGACATGTTTCTCATTCTTGTAAACTGTCATTTCAATGACCTGGTCATTCGAGTAATACCTCAAAATACACTATCTTTGATAGCAACCTTAAAAATAATACAATGGCAATATTTGGCACACTTGCTACTTTGAGCAAACAAAGTTCAGCAAACTTTCACAAAGCGCTTAACTATCTCGAAAACAATAATCTGAATGATATTTTTAAAAAAGTATCAATAAACGATCCTCTCGAAGTAGAAATTGATGGCCGACGCATTTTTGCCATCTTCCAAACCTATGAAACAAAGGCTATTTCAGAGGCTAAGATGGAAGGCCATAAAAAATACATTGACCTGCAATACATTCACAAAGGCGTAGAACAGATCTTAGTTGCCCCAACCAGCAGAATGGTTAAAGAAGGTAACTACGACCAGGACAAAGACCTGCATTTCAGTAAAGTTGCTGACTACTCCAACTTTCGATTAACAGCCGGAATGGGCTGCATTTTGTACCCCGATGATTTACACGCTCCTTGCATTAGCATTGATGCTCCATCGGTTGTACAGAAAATTGTAGTTAAGATTGCTATTGATTAATTCCAATGGGAAACCCGGAAAGTGGCATATCCTTTTCCGGGTTATATATAATAGCTATAAGTCTGCTTTTTACAAGCGTATATTTCAACGATCAACTCCTGTATCCCTTTGATAAAAAAATACCATAGCATCAGCTAGTCAGGCGGCAATCCTTGCCAGGTAAGAGGTGATGTTAAAAATAAACAGTAGCTGTAAGCACGGTTATCTTACCTGATAAAATTAGTATATATCTTATCTTCCTGCTCAGGAGCTTCAACTGTGGCTTTACCTGCGTCTATAAGCTTTAGCAGATAAGACATATTCTTACCCAAAACACGCATTATCTGAACACCTTCTTCATCCTGCAATACCTCTCCAGGAGAGGTACCATGTATGACGTTCCAATAGTTTGAAGTTGGGATAAACATCTCGGCATAATTCAGGAAATTATTCATCTCGTTAAATGTTGGTAAGCCTCCTGAACGACGCACAGCAGCGATACTGGCACCTACTTTATGACGGAACATGTTACCATTTGAGCCCGACACATAGAACGCACGATCAAGAAAAGCTTTAATATTAGCACTCAAGGCAGCGTAGTGCACCGGCGAGCCAAACAATATACCGTCGGCATTTTTCATTAGCTGAATCCATTCATTAACAGCATCTGTTTTAATAATGCACTTCTCATCTTTATTCTCTCGGCACTTGCCGCATGCCAGACAACCCTTTATCCCTTTATTGCCCAGGTGTATAATTTCTGTTTCAATTCCCTGAGCCTGTAATTGTTCACATACGATTTTCAATGCATGGTAAGTATTACCTTCTTTCTTTGGACTTCCGTTAAATGCAACTACTTTCATTGGTTCTTCTGTTTGTTCATTTGCAACTGTACACTAAACACAAAAGTAGAGAATAAATTATTTGAAAGCCACACCCACAGTATCGTTACCTGGTTTTACCATGACCACACCAGTAATGCAGTCAATAATTCCTATTTTTAGGCATGCAACACTTCAAAACCATAACTGAATACTATAAAGCCATTGGTCTGGATGCCCCCAGGCACCCCCATTTCGATATCAAAAGTTTTGAAGAGAACATGGGTAAGGTGGCATCAGTCATGACGCCTTTTCGCCATGAATTATATTTTATTGGCATTAAAGTAGATGGAGGTGGAAAAGTGCTCTTAGGCCATAATACCACCTTCCCCAAAGGCATCACTGTCTTTTTTAACTCCCCGTTCCAAATCCAGTCATGGGATACAATGCCCGACTGGTCGGGCTATTACATATTGATATCCAAGGACTTTATAGCTTCATCACATCTTTTTGACCGCTTGCTTGATGATTACCCCTTTCTGAAAATTGAGGAATCCATTCCTTTTGAGATAAACAAAGCCGATGTGCCTGAAATCCTTTTTATCTATGAACGCATTAAAGAAGAATACCTGGGCGGGAATGAAGATAAATTCAGCTTTATCGAAGTGTATATTCTGCAATTACTCAACCAACTAAGACGATTGTTCTTAAAAAACATTGACAAACAAACGCTCAATGAGCAGATACATTCAGCTAACACAAAAATACTGTCTGACTTTCAGGAATTAATAAAGACAAGCTTTTACCCGGATACTAAGATCGCCGCATCTTCCAATATTCATTCACCATCCTATTACGCAGATATCTTACACATCCATCCCAACCATTTAAATGCCGTTGTTAAATCAATAACCGGCATAACAGCTCTCAGGCTGATACACAATCATATTTTAGAGCTTGCCAAAGCAGAACTTGTCCAAACCAATGTCAATGTTAAAGAAATAGCATACAATCTGCATTTCGACTCACCAAGTAACTTTGGTGCTTTCTTTAAGAAGAACACAGGCCTTACACCAGTCTCCTATCGGAAAAATGCATAATCTTTGAAATTCAATAGTCTTGCTTTGAAATTACAAACCTGAATGCTGATCGACCTCCTAGTTTTGCATGCAGAATGAATGCGATTTTTCTTGAGCACTCATTTGTATGTACAACCATGAAGGTAGATATTATGAAAACACTTGTCATTTTAGCACATCCCAAACTGGATGAATCCATTGCCAATAAGCGAATAGCCGAACAATTGACCACGAAAGTAAGTAACCTGGAAGTAAGAAACATAACAGCTCTATACCCCGACTATAAAATAAATGTTGAATCTGAACAGGCGGCATTACTGGAGGCTGACACGATTATATTCCAGTATCCGTTTTGGTGGTATAACATGCCGGCCAATCTAAAGCAGTGGTTCGACGATGTATTTTGCTTCAACTTTGCTTTTGGCCCTGAAGGAGATAAACTCAAAGGCAAAAATTTCCTCCTGAGCTTTACTGTAGGTGGTCCGGATGATTCATATTCACCCCTGGGTTATAATCATTTTTCCATCGAAGATTTTACTAAACCCATGGAGCAAACAGCTTATCTGGCACAAATGAACTATTTAAGGCCGGTTTACGAACATGGTATGGTTTACATAGCTGGTGTATACAACACTAAAGAAGCCGTTGAAGAACGTGCCGACAAACAGGCTCAGCGCATTATTGACAAAATCGGGAGGTTCGAGAATGAAGATCCGGAAACAAAAATCAGGTCCTTTGCCAAAGAATGGTTCGAACACTTTGATATATTGGCCGATGACGGCTATTTCAATAACCACATTGCTAATGGTGCAAGACTACAGTTCGACGAAGGCGAGTTTATTGGTCACGAAGGCTTTTCAGAGTGGTACGCCCAGATCAGGAAAACCATCAAACCAAACAATGAACATCGCATCGAGTCAATCAATGTGCTTTCCAATAACGGGCATTATGATGTGGATATGTCGGTCAAACTGAAGGCTGAGAAAATCGACGGTTCGCCCCTTCAACTGAATGTGAAAGAAAACTGGAAAGTGGAAATTACACGCGACGGCCGTATTAAAATCCTTGAATACGTGGTAAAAGCCATCAACTAAGACACTGCCCTGGTCAATTGCCAGAGCGTGAAACCATGCCTGGCAATCAATATCATTCAACACAGCATTACAATAATACAAGAACATTTAATAAGTCTATTGACAAATGACACAAGAAATTAAGGATGTAGTAACGAAGCTATTTGTGTACAACGACGAACATGATTGGGAAGGCCTGGCATCGGTATTTGCACCTGAAGTAAAAATGTTACACCTGCTTGAAGGTAATGAAGAAGAGCACACCATGACTCCCCGCCAAATTATTGAGGCCTGGCGACCAATAATGGAGCAATTTGACTCAGTACACCATCAAATTGGCAACCTGTTGATCAGAAGCAAAGGGGACAAAACTGCCACTGTTACGTGCTATGGCACATCAACACATTACAGATCGGAACCGTTCAGCGTATGGGAAGTTGTTGGAACCTACGAGTTCAAGCTCAACAAGATCAATGATGAGTGGAAGATCGCCAATGAGGTTTTCAAGTGTAAATACCAATCCACAAATACAGATTCATGAAGCAACTATTTGAGCACGTCACTATCAGATCCTTAGTGCTGAAAAACAGAATCATACGCTCGGCCGCCTGGATGAATGCAGCTGAGGAAGATGGTAGCCTAAACGAGCAAACACTTAAGATCTATGAAGATCTGGCCAAAGGCGGAGCCGGTCTGATCATAACCGGATATGCCTACAGTTTAGAAGACGAAAAACCCAATACCAATATGCTTGGTATTTATAAGGATGAATTAATAGATCAGAAGTCAATGAACACTTTGATGGCATGTATTGCTCCCCAGGGATAAGCACTTATAAACTGCACAAAAATGAATGATATAAATAGCAACTACCAGCAATGCTGTCTTTATTTTACGGCTAATTCCTTAACCCGGCATATAAACGAAATGGCTGATGGAGCTTTTCGCACAACAGGTTTGTCACCTTCATATGCACACCTGTTGTTGCTTGTCATTGACAACCCGGGTTTGACGCAAAACGAATTGAGCGGAAGGATGAACCTGAAACCATCGACCTTAACCCGCTTCTTTGACAAGTTGGTAAAAAAGGACCTGGTCGAACGCTTGCAAAAAGGCCGTGAGGTCAATATCTACGCAACGAACAAAGGCAAGGAATCAAAAATATTGATCGATAAAGCTTTAAACCAGCTGTACAAGAACTATTGCGATGTCCTGGGTGAAGAATTCGCGGTAAAACTAACAGCCGGCATCTATAAAGCGACTTGTGCTTTTGAATGAAATACCATCATTAAATAACAGGACTCTGAACCAACGGGTCATTCAAGCCGACATCACTAATTTTTACCATAATTGTAGTAATTAGTATTATCCCTGAACCTTGCCGCACTGGTACATTTGCATTATCATAACAAACAAAATACAGTATGGAGCAACGAAACATACTCATAACAGGAGGCTCTGCCGGCATGGGACTTGCTACAGCCATCCGATTTAATGAGAATGGCGATCAGGTCATTATTACAGGACGTAATGAAGAGAAGCTAAAAGCTGTGAGACAACAGCATCCTGCCATTCACACCATCACATCAGATGTCGCATCATCATCTGACCGTGAAGCTTTGATGACTGAAATACAAAAGAAGTTCGGGCGCATCGATGTACTGTTTTCCAATGTTGGTGTAGGGATATTCAAGCCTTTAACTGAGATCAGTGAACATGAGTTCGACCAATTGGTGAACATCAATTACAAAGGAACATTCTTTCTTATCCAAAAGGCTTTGAAACTAATGCCAGATAATAGCCGGATCATAGTCAACAGTTCATGGACACACCACAGGGGCTTATATTCATCGGCGTTATACGGCTCTACCAAAGCCGCCATCAGCCACCTGGTTAAAACCTTAGCTATTGAGCTGGCCGGCAGAAGCATCAACATTAATGCTGTCAGTCCCGGTTATATCAATACCGAACAGTTCAATGAAGAGATGCTTGGCGAAGCAACAGCGCAAAAACGAAAAGCAGAGGTTCCTTTAAAACGCTTTGGCTCACCAAAGGAAATAGCCGGCATGGTTTACTTTCTGGCCTCACCCGAAGCAAGTTACCTAAGCGGTCAGGATATCCTGATCGATGGTGGCTTAACTGCAGTACACAACTATTAACGTACATCCATTGTTTCGTATAAAATGTATCATGTAACAGTATTGAAATGACAAATAGACAGGCATTTAAACTTAAAAACACCCTCACATTGGCAATTGTTATATTGGTAAGTTGCACCCAATCACCAAAACAGTCGTCGGCGCAATACGACCAGAGGGCTGCTGAGGAATATAGTGCTAACGATGTACAGGCCTTTCTTTACAGTTGGTTTGCAGGTTTTGATCACCAAAGAGAAGTTGACTTCTTTTTAAAACACATTGCAGAGCCGGTTGATATGCATTTCCCTGATTTCCCTGTTCGCTCGAAAGAGGATTTCAGGCGCTGGTATAAAAATGTAGAAGACATTATCTCATGGAACAGCCATGCGATCCGCAATTTACAGGTTACTGGTAATGAAACCGATGGCTGGCATGCCAGCTATGATGTGGAATGGAAAGCCCGTGACAAAAACAATAAGAGTATCGCTATGCTGATCCACCAGGAAGTGCAGCTGATGCGCCAGGGAGATATCTTGCAGATCACGCAACACAAGGCCTATGCCCGCGATCTCAATCACCAGGATACTCATTTATCTGAACTTATGAAAGCAGCTGGCAATGGCGATGCTAAAAGGGTTAAAGACCTCATCAACAAAGGCGCCAACATTTACACACTCGATGCGCTTACAGGTACCAGCGTTGTGCATTTTGCCGCACAGGGAGGAAATACTGAAGTCATGAAAGTGCTTATTGAAAATGGAGCAGAAGCCATCATCAATCTACAGGCAGCCAGCAACAGCTTCACGCCATTGATGGTAGCTACCTGGTATCAAAACCCTGATATGATCAAATACCTGTTAAGCCTTGAACATATCAATCCTAACCTTAAAGATCAGTTCGGACGAACAGCTCAGCAATTTCCGGTGGTGGCAAAAGGCTACACAGCACTTCACCCCATTGACCAGCAAATTGTCGACATATTCAATGACTATTATGAGCAACGTGAAAAGATGATAGCCAATAAGTTTATGGCAGACCGAATGACACCTAAAAACCTGCCAGAAGATGTTGATCTCCGGATTCCCAATGTTGAAACAGGTAACTCTCAACACACAGCCGCACTGGTTGCGGCGCGCGATAATGATTTGATGCTGTTCAAAAAGATGCTCGAAAATGGTGCTGATCTGACCGCTGCGGGTGAATATATGAAAGCCATTGCTGCACATAAAGCTGCTTACATGGGTAATCCGGAAATAATGACACTCATTGTTCAACATCCCGATTTTGATAAGATCAAGAATGCACAGGGGCCAACCAACGGGTACACGCCCCTGCACGATGCCATATGGCATGGCCATACCGCCACAGCGAAAATCCTTATCGATGCCGGTGTTGATACTTCACTAAAGGGCTGGGATGGCTTAACCCCCTTAGACCTGGCTAAAAAACTCAATTACAATGAGATCGTTCAACTCCTGCAGCAATAAGGTTGTGGAATAATTACCGGGGACTATCATAAAATTCTGTTTCACGCAAAGCTCGCAAGGCATCTGATCTCACCACTCACTACCTGGCGTTCTTTGCATAGTTCCAACATTGCACGCTTTGCAAGAAATATTTTAATTTTAATCAGTCTCTTTTATATCTTGCCATTTGTTTATGCAACACTTCAAAACCATAAGCGACTATTGCGGTGCCATTGGAATTAAACCTCCAAAGCATCCTCATTTTGATGTTCGCCGGTTTGAAGAGAACAGCCACAACATTAGAACTAGCATGCCGCCCTTTCGGCACGAGTTCTATTTTATTGCTATCAGAACTCATGGAGAAGGTAAAGTCAAATCGGGGCATAACCTCAATTTTCCCGAAGGCGTCACCATTTATTTCAATACCCCATTCCAGATTCTCTCCTGGGATATTGAAGTGGAATGGGCAGGCTATTACATCATCTTTTCACAGGATTTTATTTCATCATCGCATTACTTCGACCGGCTACTGGACGATTTTCCGTTTCTGAAAATTGACGAATCACAACCATTTACGATCAATTCAAAAGACCTGCCTGACATTATACACATATACGACAAAATCAGGCAGGAATTCAGAAGTGAGAACCAGGATAAGTTTAGCCTGATCGAAATATATGTATTGGAGTTACTAAGTAATATCAGGCGTCTGTTCAATAAACAAAGCGATGAAAAGAAAGTGAGTGAGCAAATCCAAAAGGCCGACCTGAAACTACTGTCGCGCTTTCAGGAGTTAATAAAAATGAGTTTCTGCTGCGAAACGCAACTGGAAGCCAATGCAAACCCCCATTCACCATCATACTACGCCCACTATTTAAATGTACACCCCAATCATTTAAATGCCGTGGTAAAATCAATTACAGGGCAAACCGCTTTGTTTCACATCCATTCATATATTTTAAAACTGGCCAAGGCCGAACTGGCACAGACCAATGTCAGCGCCAAAGAGCTGGCCTATAAACTCCAGTTCAGTTCACCTGTTAAATTCAGCTCTTTTTTTAAAAAACATACTGGCGCCACTCCTCTGTCCTACCGAAAAACTGCCAGTCTTTGAAACTGGTAATCCTTTCTTTGAAATAGGAAATCTGAATAATACTGCACGGCGTATTTTCGCATTGTAATGATCAATTGACATTAAAACTATTAAAAAACACTTAACACTTACAGCTATGCCAGTAGTTAATTTTCAAGGTGGCCACTTAAGCACAGAGCAAAAAAGAGAGTTGATCCAAAAGTTTACTGAGATCACCAAAGAAGTTACCCATGCTCCGGATCAGTTTATCACTGTGATCATTGAAGAATATGACGATGATAACCTGGGTGTAGGAGGCAAAACAGTGACAGAAATAAAAGAGGAATTAAAAAAATAAATGATGAAAAAGCTTGTATTAGTAGGCTCTACAGGAGTCATCGGTTCTAAAGTTAAAGAACTTCTGGAAGCAGAATATGAAGTAATAACCGTGAACCGCAGCAGTGGTGATCACCAGTTAGACATGGCAGACGCAGCTGCCACTGAGAAGCTGTTCAAGAAAATAGGTGGTTTTGATGCCTTGATCACAACCAGCGGCTATGGTAAATGGGGAAGCATGGACGAGCACAGCATCCCGGATTTCCACGATGGCCTTAACAGTAAATTAATGGGTCAGGTCAACATGGTCATGATTGGTCGCAAATATGCCAACCCGGGAGCCAGCTTTGCCGTTTCCACTGGTATCCTGGCTCAGCATCCTGTCAAAGGCGGATTATCTCTGGGCATGATCAATGCAGGATTGGAAGCATTTGTCAGAGGTGCCGCTTTGGAAATGAAAAACATGACCATCAACGCCATTAGCCCCTCCTTTGCAAAAGAAACAATGGAATTAATGGGCATGGATTCTTCAGCAGGTGTGCCTGCTATTGAATTTGCCAAACTTTATAAACAAGCCATCGAAGAAGGTAAATCGGGCGAAGTCTACCATGTATAAAACCTCTCATCCTTATAAATTATGCCATGTATTACTTGTAAGGATTCACCTGTGTCGTCAGTTAGCGATACTACCTGTCGTTAATTGGCGACACCACACGTCGTCAGTTAGCGACATCACACGTCGTCAGCTGGCGACAACCACGGTCGTTAGTTGGCGACACCTGCTTTTACAGTACTGTAACTGGTCATAAACAGGCACCATCACGTAGCGGATACATAAGCTACGAAAGAGATTAGTCCAGCTATCGTTCAAATTTGTATTTCACCAATTCCTCTTCTGTCATCCAGTGAATATCATCATGGGCGGCTGCATTGATCGTGAAATAATAGAATTCTTCGGCCTCCTGCTTACTCATTCCAACACTCTGGTAGTATGCTATATAAGGCATATGATTATTATGCCCCCTGGGAAAATCAGTAGCATGCTTTTTCCCATCTGACCAGGAGTGAACACCTAACATTACATTCTTCTCCAAAGTTCGTTTATTGCCGGCCAGAAAGAAATCCGTCCCACCAGAAGCGACCATGCCTCCCTCCTTCAATACTGTGTTAAAGTCATTCTCATATACATAGCGGCTTAAACTAAGGTTAACATCATCATTTATGGAACCATCACAATTAATAATGTGTATCGTTTTCACATCAGGATGAGCCTGTGCCACCTTTTTAAAATCATCAAAAGCTTTGCTGTTTATAGTCCCATCCAAAGCAATTACACCGATGTCTTCATTGTAAGAAAACACCGTTATTCCCTCCAGTTTTGCAAATTCATTCATCTCACTGCACGAGAGGAAAAACACCGAACACAAAAGTGCGGCCAATACTAGTCTGATCTTCATATTACTTGTTTTGTGTTAATAAAAAAAGCCCATACTTCGTCCTCTTAACAGAGTCTGAAGTATGAGCTTATATATCTTACTCAAAGCTTCCCGTAATCATTCCCAATTTCTTCTTCAGCGCTGGAACGATCACATGATTGAAAGAAGCTTATACCAATCTTATTCTTGTATGGCAAATGTATATCATTCGTTTAAAACAGCCACAAATCCTTCATGAAATAATCGTTTAAAACGTATTGTATTTAAAATCTTACTAGATTCGTACTATTGGAAATATTGAACAATGATCCAAACCGTCTACAACATACAAGATATGTACCGCTTAACCGGCTTTGAGCACCAGCCGCTTTCTGATGATTTTGATATTATCACACATCAGGAAACCTATCCGACAACGAACAAAATGGTGGCAGCTCACCGGCGAGACTTCTTTTCCATTATTTACCTGGAAAGCCAGCAGGAAGGAGAAATGCAGATCAACCAGGATAAGCATGCCCACCTCAACGACATCCTGTTTTTCCAAAGTCCGCAGCATGTGTTCAGTTTTGTTCGAGGCGACTCCATGAAAGGTTTTCTGATATTCTTTAAGCCCGAGTTTATACTGCCCTTCTCCAACGATGTCATATCTGATTTTTCATATTTCAGAAGCAGTGAAAACAACCTCTTTCAGCTTAATCAAAAGGAGAAGGAAGCTTTTACAGGACTGTTTAAAGCCATTGATGCTGAAAAGGAACACACAGATGTAGCAAAGGCATTGCTTCTTGCCCTTTTGGAGAAAGCCAGGCTACTGCAGCAAAAACACCGCACCATAGAGCAGGCCATACCTGCCGAATACCAGCTTGTCAACAACTTTAAGCGATTGGTTAACAACCATTTTATTGTCGAAAAATCGGTTGAGTTTTATGCGGAACAATTAAATATGACAGCCAATTACCTCAATAACCGCATTAAGGCACACACCGGGAAAACCGCCAAAGAACATATTGCCCACCGCACATTAATGGAAGCCAAAAACATGTTGCTTTACACAGGCTTTGACGTTGCAGAAATAAGCTTTCGCCTCCACTTTTCTGAACCATCGTATTTTGGTAAGTTCTTTAAAAAGCACACACAACAAACACCTAAAGCTTTTCGCCTGAATCGCTAATTATTACCATTTCTTCCTTTTTTAGTATTATCACTTCACCCTTGCGGCGAGCTACTTTTGTATTGTCACTTTTTAAAACCGATAATAATGAGCAAAGTAGCAATAGTAACAGGTGCCAATCAGGGTTTAGGACTCGGATTGGTTCAACGATTAAATGAAATATACCAAAAGAATGACATTATCTACATGGGTGTACGACGCACTGAAGCAGGCAAAAAAGCCCTCGAATCAATCGAAACGATCAAAGCAGACATAAGGGTCATATATATTGACATCAGCAAAGAGGAAAGCATTATAGCAGTAAAAAATACCATCTTTAAACAACACGGAGGCATCGATCTGGTCATTCATAATGCAGCGGCCCGCATTTCACCCGACAGGCCTTATAAAGAGCAGGTGAAGAACTTTATTGACACCAATAATATGGGGACTTATTATATGTTGAAACATTTTCAACCATTAATGAATGAGAACGGCCAGTTAATCGTAGTGGCCAGTGCCTTTGGCTCTTTAATCCATCTCAACTCAAACCTGCACAAACTATTCGATATCGAAAACAGCTCTTTGGAAGATATTAATACAACAATGATGAATTATGTGCATGATGTAGAATCGGGCAGAGAGGCAGACAAAGGCTGGCCTGAATGGATTAATATACCTTCAAAAATCGGACAGGTAGCTTTAGTTAAAATTGCCGCTAAAGAAGAGGATTCCAATAAAAGCATCTTTTCAGTATGTCCCGGCCTGGTAGATACCGATGCCTCACGCCCATTCTTTGACAACATGAACGAGGCCCAGTCGCCCTATGAAGCTGCCGGCCACATTATTGCATTGACCGGTAACCGATCAACTGCTCTATCAGGTCAATTGATCCAGTTTGGAAAGCAATTACCATGGAATTAAGCATCCCTACTGGCATAAGATCAAAGACAGGGTTAAGGGTAAAACATTGAAGTAAAACAAAAAGACTATAATTATGAAAGCCATTCAAATTACTAAAAACGGTGGTACTGAAGTATTGGAATATAAAGAAGTACAGTTGCCTGTTCCTGCACAGGGACAAGTACTTGTAAAGATACATGCAGCTCCTGTGAACTTTATTGACACCATTTTACGCGAAGGTAGCATGCCTCCGGGAATGATGCCTGAACTTCCTTTTATTCCCGGCGTGGAGGGCACCGGTATTATTAAAGATGCCAACGGTACGCATCTTAACAAGGGCGATAAAGTTGCATTCCTGGGAGTTATCGGTTCTTCGGCCTATGCCGAATATGCCCTGGTTGATGCCGGTAAACTGGTGGTTTTAAGCAAAGAGGCCAACTTACAAGAAGCTGCGGTATTACCTGTCAACTATTTTACAGCTTATCACATGCTTAAAAATGTAGCCCGGGTTGAACGTGGTAAAACAGCCCTGATCTATGCTGCATCGGGTGGCGTTGGAACCGCACTGATACAAATAGCCAAATTACTTGAGATCAGGATTATTGCCCTTGAGCGTCGCGATGAAAAGGTTAAGAACGCCATGTCAATGGGTGCCGACCATGCCTTTAACACATCCGATGAAAACTGGAAGAAAAAGTTAATAGAAGCTGTTGGTGAAAATGCCATCAACTATGTCTTTAATCCAGTTGCAGGCAACAGTATTAAAAACGACCTGGAATTATTGGCTCCTCTCGGTCATGTGGTGGTATTCGGCTTTCTGGCAGGCATGGGCGAATTCAACCTGATGCAGGAGTTAATGACTAATTTCAGCAAAGCACCAACCGTTTCATTTTCCGAATTATATGCCACATTCTTCAACAATTATGCTTCAGTAGATAAGGGCTTAAAAGAGCTATACCAATGGCTGGATGAAGGCAAAATAAAACCGGTATTTGAAACCATGCCACTAAAAGAGGCCCGTGCTGCACATGAGAAATTACAGAAGGGCCTGGTGCGTGGCAAACTGTTGTTAATTACTGAATAACACAACAATCAGTTATGGGCAGGCAATCCCTAATTTTCAGAATAGATAAATCTCAAAGCATCATACAGGCTTTGAAAAGGAACATGCCCCTCATCTTCATAGCTTTTCATTTTACACACTATGTTTTCTTTTGATTCGATGCGTTGGGTAAAATCATACAGTTGCTTCTTAATGACCCCGTCAGGGTCCAGAAAATCTTTCAGCCCCTGGGTCATGTACAAACATGTTGGCTTCACTTGTTCTGTTTCTAAAAACTGATCTGTCAGGTCAATGAAATAGTCCTCACAGTCAGGAAAACCGCCACTGCAAGCAATGTATGAATTAAATGAGTCGGTATGAGTCAGGAAATAATAAAAGGTGAATATGGCACTTATTGACTGGCCGCATAGGAGCTTCTCACTTGTTGTGCGATAGGAGTTGTTGATATGCGGAATTAATTCACTTTCAATAAAGGCTATAAAATTATCGGCCCCGGGATCAGATGTGAAGTAACTTGTATTTACAGGCATCATATCACGGTTACGGTTCGTATTCCCGATCATCACAATGATCATGTCCGGTATCAGCTCATCCATGTGCACCAGACGATTGATCGTTCCCACTGTTTCTGTGTACACATCCATATCTCCATCAAGCCTGTAAAGAACCGGGTATGATCGTTCAGAAGCGTTATAATCCCTTGGAAGCTTGACAATAAACTTTCTGTTTTCGTTCAGCACTTTTGATTCTATTGAATCCTTAAAGCCAATATTGATCTCCTGTCCACTTACCACAGATGTTAACAAGATCATGAATAGTAATAAAGGGAGGGTTTTCATTAAGATTTGATTTAGAGTTAAAATTCATTAATTGACACTATCATTACAAGGTAATTCGGCAAAAACAATATTTAAATATAAGAATTAAAGAATAATTGTAGTTTATTGTCAACCAATACTATAAAAACATTACAAAAAATCAATGCTCCAAAATCCTTGTTTTATTGCGTAAATTGCATTGTTTTGTGTCCTGAATCATTTAAAAACGTGCCATGATAGGAAAATACATTCGATTAATACTAGCCATACTTATAATAGCGTCATCAGTTTTTCTTTTTATTTACGGATATTCAGGCTGGGGTGTACTGGCTGTCTTTGCAGGTTTGCTGCTTGTATTGTTTCAGTTTAAAAATGAAACGAACCTGCTTGCGTTCTTTTTCATCAGAAGAAACAATTTTGCAAAGGCTGAGGCTATTCTTTCCAAAGTAAAACATCCTGAGCATATGCTAAAAGCCCAGGAAGCATACCATTACTATCTTTTGGGTTTAGCTCAGGCACAAACCCATCAACCTGCTTTGGCTGAAAAAAGTCTGAAAAAAGCCTTGTCAACAGGACTTCGCCTGAAAAGTGATCAGGCGATGGCAAAGCTTAACCTGGCAGGATTCTATTTATCTAAGAGAAATAAAAAACTGGCTAAAATCCATTTAATGGAGGCCAAGAAACTGGATAAGCAAAAGATGTTGACAGCCCAGATCAGAGAAGTTGAGAACATGATGAAACGAATATAAAGAATAAGACTAATAACAGTTAAGGCGCAGTGAGAAACACTGCGCCTTTTTTAATCTTAAGTACTCATCAAAAAAGGCCGTCAACCCGGTTCAGCAAAAGCATGTGAATACGAAAGTAAATTTCATCCCTGTTTTATTACTAAAGATCAAGCATCAGGTAGTGACCCAATGACTCTTCATACAAAGGAAAAGATTGATATATATTAAATAAAAACAATACATTTGCGTTGAAATCACTTATTAAATGCGTTGTAGTTATCTAATTGTTTTACTGCTTGTTCTTCTGTGTCACAGTCCGCTTGCTTCTCAATACAAGGTGTTTCTGAGTAACAATTATCCACCTTACAACTTTGTAAATGAGGAAGGGGAACTGGTTGGTTTTAACGTTGAAATTGTTGAAGCCATTAATGAACTGTACAATGCCGATTTTACGATCAAGTCAGGTGATTGGCAAAAGATCAACGTGGATCTGAATAACGGTAAGATAGATGCCATTGCCGGCATTCATTACAACAACAGAGCCGACAGCCGTTTTATCTATACACGCTCAGCAATCAATACATCACATTGTTTTTTGTACAACAGCGAGCACCAAAAACAATTTACACTTGAAAAGTTCCGGTCTTTAAAGTCTCCTTTGGTGGCTATGTATAAAAACGATGTATTAATACACTATGTCAAATCCATTAATCCAACAGCTGAGCTCATTTTTATAAACAGCTATCAGGATCTGGCCGACACATTGGAAAATGAAGCCATGACTTGTGTTTTTGCCCAAAGAGTTGGCTTTATGTACTTTGCCAACCTAAAGGAAAATAACCATATACGGGCGCTTGATCAACAAATATTGGAGCGCCAACTTGGCTTTATGGTTTCTAAAGATAGCCCTGAATTAGCAGCCATGCTAAACAACGGTTTAGAAGTGATTCTGGCCAATGGAACCTACCAGGAAATATATGACCGTTGGATAACACCGTATACAGCAAGAGACAATCATTGGAACAGGTACTTGAAATACATCGTTTTCGGGACAGGTTTAATGCTTCTGCTTTTTGTATTCCAGATCATTATCAATCGCATATTAAGAGCCAGGATCAACAGTAAGACGCGAGACCTTCAAATGCAACTGGAGGTAAATGCCGAGGTAATGAAGGAGCTTGAAAATCAGAAAAACAAAGCTGAGGAAAGCGACCGCATGAAAACTGCCTTTCTGGCTAATATGAGTCATGAGATCAGGACGCCGATGCACGGCATAATCGGATTTACTGAATTACTAAAAACAGGAGGTTATTCAAGCGAGGAGCATAAGCTATTTGTTGATATCATTGAGCAAAGTGGTAACCGGATGCTGGACACAATCAACAATATTATTGATATATCAAAACTTGATGCAGAACAGGAAACAGTTCAGTATTCACTGGTTGATATTGACCTGTTAATGCAGGAGTATAAGAATTTCTTTCTCCAGGAGGCCGCTAAGAAAGGCATAGATTTAATTCTTAAGCCCATGGATAATCACTCTTCCACAGCCTTTTATACCGATGAATATAAGTTAAATTCCATTTTAACCAACCTGATTAAAAATGCCATTAAGTTTACTACCCAGGGTTGTGTTTCGGTTAGCTACAAGGTATTGAATGATATGGCCGAGTTTAAAATCGAGGATACCGGCATTGGTATTGCTAAATCAAAACAGGCCAAGATATTCGAGCAGTTTGTACAGGCCGATACGTCCTACTCACGCGAATATGAAGGATCGGGGCTTGGACTATCGATCACCAAAGGCTATATCGATCTTTTAGGAGGAGAGATCACCTTGCACTCCACACCTGAGGCCGGAACAGTATTTAATGTTAAAATACCTCAAGCACCTGATTTCAATGTGTAATGTACCGGTGGACAAATTCTTGTAAACAGCTCCCTGACACCTTATTTTCACAAGACTAAAATCCTTTCTCAAATAATACTGCCGATCGATAGGCCATAATAAAATCATTTTTATGCAGACCTTTAATTTTATGGGTCCACCAAACAATGGTAACAGATGAGTATTCAACAATAATCTGCGGATGGTGATTTACTTCTTCGGCTAATTCAGCTATGGCATTAGTAAACGACATGGATTCAATAAAATTATCTGTATAAAACACCCGCTTCAGTTTCTTAATATCATGGTCAACGATCAATTCCCAGCCTTGAACATCAGGCATCAGTGAATCAATTTCATCAGCGGAAAGCCTATGGGCATTTATGCTGCATGCTTCACATTTCATATTGGACAACTGGCTCATCTTAAATAAGATTAGAGTTTATATACTGAATAGAAACAATCGCTTAACAGATCACTGGCATTAAGCAGGCATACCTAAGAAAATAAGATATGGCGTATTTGTCAAGAGGTATGTATCAGAAGTTGGAAAGGCGCCTACTACCTGATGACAACCATAGTTTATCTGATTTTCAACAAGTTGATCTGTAACATTGAAACACAAGCTCCAGGAAGCCAGTGGATATTGTCGAACATCTTAGTTAAATTAGCATAGACTGATGTTTTCGAATTAGTACGAAAGTTGCAGTATATGTGAGTATGGGCTCATGTTATCCCTTCAGGTTAACAATGACAGTACCACAACTACTAACTAAGCACGACAATTCATTCACGGTCAACTATCAGTAATAAAACTGACACCCCTGACGCTAACAGGTTTAAACCTTCTAAAACAATGTCTCTTGAAAGCGATTCGAAAGTTATCGGCCATTATGTTTACAGATATAGTAGGATACACTACCATGATGGGAAGGGACGAAAGCATGACAATAAAGAAAGTAACACATCATGAAAAAGTCATTAAACAATTAGTTACTGAGTTTGAAGGTGAGCTTATACAGTTTTATGGCGATGGCAGTTTATCCATATACCCAAGTACCACTTTTGCCCTGAAGTGTGCCTTAAAGATCCAGGAAACCTTACGGTCAAACATTATTGTTCCACTTCGAATTGGTATCCACATTGGTGAGATCCTTTTTAAAGATGGTAATATTTATGGAGAAGGCGTCAATATTGCATCCCGTATCGAATCATTGGGTCAGGCAGGCAGTGTTTTATTTTCTTCGAGTGTATTTCAGACCATACATAACAACCGACTATTTAAAACCCGCTTTTTAGGGGAGGTTGAATTAAAGAATGTTAATCGCCCCGTAATGGTTTATGCCTTAAGCAATGACGGTTTAACAGTGCCGGAGCCAAAGGATATAGCGGGACGGATAAAAAGTAGAGATGAACAGCAAGTAGCAAAATCAATGAATAGAATCGATTCTGCTAATGATATCAGTGATACTATTGCAGAGAAAATACCGGATCTTTCAATTGCGGTCTTACCTTTTGTCAACATGAGTAGTGATCCCGAACAAGACTATTTTTGCGAAGGAATATCAGAAGAAATCATCAATACCATTGTGCAATTTCCTGATCTGACAGTAGTAGGAAGAACATCTTCGTTTTGCTTCAAAGGAATAAACGAGGATTTACGGTCGGTCGGAAACACATTAGGTGTTAGTAAGATTCTGGAAGGTAGCGTGCGTAAATCAGGGAACAGAATCCGGATCACTGCACAGTTAATTGAAGCCTCTACAGGTTTTCATTTATGGTCCAATAAATATGACAGGGAGCTGGATGATATATTTAAGATCCAGGATGAAATATCGCATGAAATTGCGGAACAGTTAAAACTGACTCTTGAAGGCGTTCATCCAAATCCTATTATCAGACAGCAAACAAAAAATGTAAAAGCTTATCAATTATATTACAAGGGTCGATCACTGTTTTACAAACGTGGAACATCATTGTTTGACGCTTTAAAGTGCTTTAAAGAAGCGATAAAAACAGACCCACATTATGCTTTGGCCTACTCAGGCCTGGCCGATGTCTATGTTATGCTCAGTTTTCACGGATACTTGTCTCCCGATGAATGTTGGAAGGAGGCTATCCCTGCCGGCAGGCTAGCTGTTGAATACGGCCAGGGTCTCAGCGAAACACACAATACAACAGCCGTGATCGCCTTATTACATGACCGTAATTTTGAAAAAGCGAAGAGCGAGTTCGTAAATGCTTTAAACATCAACCCTAATCATGTGCAGGCGCGTGCCTGGTATAGTATGTTTTGCCTTATACTTTCTGAAGAAAAATTCAAAGAGGGTTACGAACAATTCAGCTTAGCCATAAAAAACGACCCTTTATCCTCATACGCGCAAAGCTGTTACGCTTTGATGCTGGCTACCAACGATCAATTTATTGAAGCCATTAATCATGCTGAAAACGCCCTTAAACTGGATCCTGATTCTTTAATTGTACGCTATTGTTTAGGTTATTGCTACTTATGGTCTGGTTCACCTGAAAAAACAATCGAACAATGCGAAATAGCCTTGAAAATATCCAGACAACATGCATGGGTACTTCACTTATCTGCTCTTGCTTATCTTGCGTTAGACCAACATGATAAAGCCGTTCAGATCTTTGAGGAGATGGACAGCATACATCGTAAGCAATATCTGCCTCCTTCTAACCTGGCAATCGTAGCTGCAGCTTTAGGGAAAAATAAGTATGCGCTTGAGCTGGCTCATAAAGCTGCTGATACGGTAGATCCTTATCTTTCGTTTATTACAACACTCATTAAAGACAGTACAGCATTACGAAAAATTGATGGATTTAAAGCCATACAAAAGCGATTAGGAGAATAAGTCTGAACCTATGAACAGCAAGCAAAGCCTGAAATGCAATGAAAGTAAGGGCTGTGTGCTCTGTATTCGCCCACTTAAGTATAAAAAATACCGGAGGCGGTCTTCATCCGGCACTTTACAATTCTGTGATTAAGACGATCACTTGTTAAGACACAGCCATTTTTCCAAGGATATGATCAATAACTTCACAGTGCTCCTCTTGTGGACTGAACATTACAAAATCGGAGTCTTTCCCTGCTATCACCGTGTGACCCGGAGGCCAATAAAACAGATCCCCTGTTGTAACAGTTTCTTTTGTATTATCTGAAAACAAAACTGTTATCTCGCCCTTAAGCACATATCCCCAATGAGGAGTCTGACACATGTTTTGTTTTAATCCCTGAAGGAGAGGCGAAATATCTGTTCCGGCTGACAGGGAAAAGTATTCACCACTGATCTCTCCATAACCTGTCGAATCACCAAAACCTGTTTGTTGTCGCGCTATTGCAGCAGGTGTATTAATCTTCACCGGCACATCTTCTTTTGCTATTTTCATAATTACTGAATTTAAAAATTACCAAATAAATTCCTGAATATTAAAACTATGTCCTCCTCTCTGTACCTGACTCTGTCAGTTTTGACTTTATATATTTACTTCCAAAAAACTATCTGTCATTACATTAGTACAACGAATACTCCAGCATTCTCTTGCCAGGTAAAAATGTCTTCGTCCTTCGCAAAGACTTTGTTTCCTTTCATGAGATTTAATGGATCTGTTAAAGCTTTCATGCCATTTGCTCTTGTTTCTGCGAAGTTATGGCAGAACATAAGGACGGAATTACTAATTTCAATTCAAAGACTGGTAATTTTAGGTCATAATGGTTGAATACTGGTTGTTATTCCTCGCCACTTTCACAAGCATTGATAAATAATGATGGAAGAATACCAAATCGTTCTTTAAAGCATTTTGAAAAATAGGAAGGGCTGCTAAAACCTGTCTCATAGGCAATTTCCGAAATACTACACTCTTGTTTTTCCATCATTTTAAGAGCTTTACTCAGTCTGTATTCCTTTATAAAGTCGTTAGGAGACAAGTGCATCAATGCCACTATTTTACGATAAAGCTGAGATTTACTAACCCCTAATTCAGTTGCCAGCTTATCGAGTTTAAATCCTTCTTTTTTACAGGATTTTTCCATTGTATGAAACAATTGCTCAATAAAACTTTCTTCTGATCGCTTAAGAATTACCACGTTTTCTTTTTCAAAACTGCTTATATTATTCTTACGACAATGATCGGCTACTCCCGAAGACATGGTTATCTGGTTTCGTTCAGACATATAACACATGTTCCTTGCCTGCTGTATGGTATTACCAAAAAAATCACCACTTTGCGCGATAGGACTACCTGCACAAATGCCTAATTGAACCGACACTGGCTTGTCATTTTGACGGTTATTACCTACAAAGCTGTTTCTTATTTCAATCGCACATGTAAACGCTTGTGAAGCGGAAACAAAAGAACACAATGTACATTGTTCGTTATATTCTGCGATTCTTCCCTTATACCTCTCAATCATCTTACTCACAATTGCATGATGCCGCCGTTGACTCAAAATGAACTCTTGTTTATTCAAACACTGATGTTTACCTTTTGAGTATTTGATGTTAGTGGCCAATATACTTCTGAAAGCAGACTCATTTTCAATAAAAGGTTCTTTCTGATCCTCAACATGACGATCTTCAATCCGTCCCAGAAATGATTCCACCACTTGGTTGTTGACTTCAATGATCTGATGTGGAATTAATCCATGGGCATGCTCATGCATTGCTTTAACAGCCCCCTTATCGGGAGCTTCAATTAAACAGAAAGCTGTCTGCCTCTCTTCATCAAACCAATAGGTAATTGCGCGGCACCCATACTGATCTTGTATTTTCAAATCCTCCTGATGTGCTTTGGCTACATCTTTGGCTGTAACACCAGGCAAGTCATGTCTATCCATGTAAATAGGCATAATATCAATTTAAATGAACAAATACCAGATCAACTGATCTATACAAACTAAATGAGTTTATACAATATAGTTAAATGAAATCAGTATGGAAATACCTGAAAGCACGTATTAAGAATATATTCTGTAATCCTATTCGTTAGTTTTGCAGGTAAACCTTCATCATATCTTATTTTTTTTCGTCCTCTAAGCCAGTTATTAAAACACATTGACCGGATAAAAGAGGATTGAATAATTGTCATTGAAAATTCTATAACATATATTGACCGGATCATAAATAATTAAATATGCCGGGAAAACACATCAACAATTACCTGCTGTTATTGGTACTCCTTTTTTCCAATGCAGCGATCGCACAAAAAACGATCAATGAACTAAACAGCAAAGAGAAAGCACATTATAATGAACACATGAAGTGGGGTCAGCCCGACAACAATAAAGTACTGGTGCGTACAGCCTATGTCAACAGTTACAACAGTAAGTTCAGGATACCTAACTACGCTGTATACCATATCATTCCCGACTATTTAAATACTCCTGCGCGCAAGTCGCGTTTTAAGACATTCAGAACCGACCCTGATGTTGATAATGCGGTTAATGATAAAGAGTATGACGGCTTATTCAGTGCCTTTAATTATGCGCGCGGTCACTACTGCCCCTATAAGGTGCTTGGTGGCGACAGAGATGGTGATGGCAAATATGCCAGTCTGGATCATAATGCGTCAGATACCGATGATGAGTTAACCATCTTTGAGGGTAACTACATGTCTAATATCGCACCTCAACTGCACTATGGACTCAATGGCAGTGGCGGCGTCTGGTTCAAAGCTGAAAGGTGGGTACAGGATGATATTGTTGCCTCAGGGCATGAGGTGTGGGTGTACTCGGGAGGAATAATCAGTAAGGACAAAGAACCGGGTAAAGTTGGTGGCAATAACTCCATTTATGTCCCTGATTTCTTTTATAAAGTTGTGGTGATGGATAATGGCGCAGATTTTCCGCATGTGGCCGTGTTTTATTTCCCTCATCATGACAAGAAAGAAGACTATATAGAAAAGGATATTTTCAAATACACGGTAACCATTGACTACCTTGAAAAAATGACCGGATTCAACTTCTTTAAATCCTACCCAGAAACTGTACAGTCAGAGTTTGAAAAAAAGGCATTTAATGCTGATTACTGGCGGCAATTTTAGCCTCTTTTTGACATACCTGTTTCATGAATTTCAGTACCACATTATATCCTACTAGTACGCACCAGGCGTTTTTTTGTAATTTTTTCACACCTGTGCCACTGCACTTTAGGCAGTATTTGTTTATAACGGTATAGAAATAATGTGTTACGTTTTTCCAAATCTGCTATTAACTGGTATAACGTATATAATTTGAGAACTTATGAAAAACAAAAAGCTGTATACACTACTGGAGCAGAAGGACAATCAGGAATTACACCTTTTTAACTCGTGGAAAGACGAAAATGGCACATGTAAAGTTGAATCCACCTCCTTATGCGGATGCATGCATTTCCCTGAAAAATCAGATACTCCACTTTTTATTTGTGAAGATGAAGAAAATACACGCCTTTTATGTGCTGCTAAAGGAAGAGCTGTATGTGAAAAGTGTATTGGACAACTATATAAGTCAGAAAAAGTGTCACATTACGACGAATCCCTGCTAGAAGTTTAAGTCAGCTATATCTTGCTCCATTTAAGTGAATATATCACTTAAGGTAGCTTCCAGCGAAAAAATACAAGTATGCCGAATGCAATAAGACTATGTTTAATTTCTTATTGCACTCGGCATTAGTGGCATGTACCGTACCTATTAAATTGTACCATTGTATATATTGAATCCCGGACCTACACTTCATTCACTCCACTTGGTGATGCTGCAATAGTACTATAGCATCCGGACTAAAGCAATTAGGGGTAAGAGAAGCCGATTTTGGAATATTGGCTGCAAATGCCCTCAACGATGCCTGCAGTGCCACCAATCCTGTTCAGGGTACTGTTAAGGATGTCATAGGCATTTACAAACAGGCTATGTAACATAGTGCATTGATCAGGAAATTGTGATCAGATCAAAAAGCTAACAAACATAGTAGTGGTCTCAATTATTCATACTACCCCTTTTGCATGGTCAAAAGGGGTAGTTGAGTATAAATCCTGAAGGAAGTGATTCATGATCTGCCAATCCAATTAGCTTAATCAATGGTCAACTACTACCATATCCCCCTTTGCTGTATGACCCTTCTTTATCTGTTGTTATTCGAAATGTATCCAAATAAGGTCTTTATATGCCCGGAAAAAAAGCGTAAATTACATAAGCTATAGCGTCACCAGAAAAAGCTCTATGAATTGTCGAGTCAATATATTGTTCCTCTTTTGTTACTTCCTCCTGTGGAATGCTACCGAAAGTATGGCGCAGCAACTGACTTTTAAACACTATGGGGTAAACGATGGCATAACGCAAAGCGAGATCAAGTGCATTCACCAGGACATGGAAGGATACATATGGTTTGGTACACAAAATGGTCTTAATAAATTTGACGGCTATAGTTTTGAAAACTTCTTTTACGATCCGACAGACAGTAAGTCCATATCCAATAACTGGATATTTGATATGGCCGAAGACAGCCTGGGCAACCTCTGGCTGGGCACCAAGGAGGGCCTGAATCGTTACGATAAAAAAACAGGAGCGTTTACTGTTATACCTCATAAAATCGATGACACCATTGTGCCCGATAATTTTGTGTATGGACTCTGCACTGATGACACCTATATTTATATCAACACACCTCCTGTCCTCTCGAGGTATAATTACAGAACTGACAGTTTAGAAAGCTTCCGCTACAGTCAGACTTACGACGGAGCCCTCCATGATATTGGATTTCCAGTCTTAAAAAGCAGTGATGGTCATATCTGGCTGGGTTCAGCTGATGGATTAGCTGAATTTGACCAGGAGAAGGAAATGTTTGTGCTTCATCGAAATGATGTGGCCAATGAACACTCCATCTCCAACAATCACATTACAGCCCTCTACGAAGACCTGGTCGGTAACATTCTTATCGGAACCGAAAACGGACTCAATTTTTATAACAACTACGGCAATGGTTTTACCAGGTTCGAAGATGAGACCACCTCCTTGAATACCCTTAGCAGTAATTATATCCTATCCATACTTCAGGATAGCAATGGCACCTACTGGATAGGCACCCAGCAAGGAGGCCTTAACCGCCTGGATTGGAGTTGGGACGCCGGGAATTTTGAACTGACTTTATTTAGAAGTGGCTTGAGTTACAATAATTTCATTGGCCATGATATTGTTTATTCATTGCTTGAGGATCGTTCCCGCAACCTGTGGATCGGTACGATTGCAGGCCTTGACCGTACCGATCTGAAAACAAAGAAATTCAGGAGCTATAAGAAAACGGAAGATACCAATTCTCTGAACCTTCTTGATAACATTATCGCATCAGTCTACATAGATGATAATAACCGTCTGTGGATCGGAAATTGGGGAAAAGGATTGAATGTTTACAATGACCGCACAGGTGAAATTATTCATTACACCTATGAATCAGAAGGCAAGTTGCACATTCCCAATAACCATGTGCATGTATTGTTCGAAGACAGCCGGTCACGCCTTTGGCTGGGTACACGCAATGGCGTTAGTTTATATAGCAAACAGCAACAACGATTTATTCCTTTTAGCAGTTATTTTTTGCTGGATGATACTGACTTTTTTGACAATAACAGGGTGTATTGCATCACTGAAATATCAAATGGAGATATCTGGATCGGTACCGGCAATGGTATCCTCAGTTTTGACCCGGACAATAAGGAAAGCTTCTATTTAAGATCTGATGCCGCGGAACCTTATCGGATCAGCAGCAACCTGGTTTATTCAATTCTGGAGGATAAAGATACTTGTATCTGGATCGCCACTATGGATGGATTAGACTGTTTCTTTCTACCTGATGAACAAATGCGCCATTACAGACACTCCAGGGAACAAAGCAATTCACTGTGTGATAATTTTACTATTTCATTGTGCGAAGACAGTAAAGGACATATATGGATAGGCACCAGCAGCGGTATCAATCAATTTAATAAGAGTGACAGCACATTCTCCTATTATTCCCTGAAGGATGGTTTACCCAGTAACATTGTATATGATATCGTTGAAGACAAAAATCAAGACCTTTGGTTTTCGACAGGTAACGGATTAGCAAGGTATAATACGCTCAATAAAGAATTCAAAACCTTCTCAATAAGTGACGGGCTACAAGGTGTTGAGTTCAATTTAAAGGCTGTTCATCAAGCGGATAACGGCGAGATTTATTTTGGAGGCATGGATGGCCTGATTGCTTTTCATCCCGACTCACTGCAAGAAAACACCTATATACCTCCTGTTGTTATTACCTCGTTTGTTAAAGAACGCTCAGGACAAAAACAAAACCTTAACGTTTATACCGATAAGCTTGAACTGTCTTATAAAGACTATTCATTTACCATTAAATACGCGGCACTTGATTACACCGAGCCCAATAAAAACAGGTATGCCTATAAAATGGAAGGCCTTAGAGATGAATGGGTAGAGGTAGGTAACCAAAACTTTGTTCACTTCACCAATCTGCCAAGTGGCTATTACAGCTTCCTGGTTAAAGGAACAAATAACGATGGCATATGGAATGAAGAACCCACGAGGCTTACAATAAACATTGCTCCTCCCTGGTGGCTGAGCGGCTATGCCTATGGTGCATATATTCTACTGGGTTTTATGATCGTAATGAGTGTCATTTGGTTAAGAGAGCGGAATCTGAAGCGTGAAAAACACATTCTTGAAGCTGGTATTCGTGAGCGAACAGCTGAAATAGCCTTACAAAAAGAGCGCATTGAAGAAAGTGAAGCAAAGTTGAAATCAACGATATCTTCACTTAACGACCTGGTATTTGTTCTTGATCGTGACGGAATATTTCGGGAGTTCTATAATCCGGGAAACACCGATCCTCTCTATAATAATCCGGAGTTCTATTTAAACAAACACTACAAGGATGTAGGATTTCCTTCGAAAGTAATCACAGAGCTAAAAACAGCCTTTACAGAACTTCAAAAAAGCAATCTGATTCATGAATTTGATTATTGTGTGAACCACAACAATATGTACTGGTACAATGCAAAGATCAGCCCCCGCCGTAATAACTGGGGTGAACTGACGGGCATTACCATCGTGTCTCGTCACATTACCGAGCGTAAGGAATCGGAAGATCAAATGAGGAGACAAAAGGAAGAATTGGATGAATTAAATGCCACCAAGGATAAGTTTTTCTCAATAATGGCACATGACCTGAAAAATCCGTTTGCCAGCCTCTACTCATTAAGCCAGGCTATTGATGATAACTACGTCGAACTTGATGAAGAAGACAAACTGCTTGCCTTAAAACGCATACACCAATCGGCCGAGCTGATATATAACCTCCTTGAAAACCTGCTTACCTGGTCAAAATCACAAAGCGGACGCATAGAATACTCTCCAGGTCAGTTTGAGCTTGCTACATTAATACAGGAGAATATCAATTTGCATGGTGTTGCGGCAGAGAAAAAATGTGTTCATCTCAATGCCGATCTAAAAGAGGTATGTAAGGCATATGCAGATAGTCAGATGATTAATACCGTCTTGCGCAATCTGATTAATAATGCCTTAAAATTTACCGAACCAGGTAATGAAGTCCTTGTCAGTTTAAGGCAGGAAGGTCAATTTCTTGAGGTAGAAGTAAAGGACCAGGGAGTGGGAATTGCGGCCGAAAATATGGATAAGCTCTTTCGAATTGATGTGAAATACAAGACCACAGGTACATCGGGTGAGAAAGGCACCGGCCTCGGGCTGATCCTTTGCCATGAATTTATATTGAAAAATAATGGTGCCATCTGGTGCGAAAGTGAGGTGGGCAAAGGTACAAGCTTCTTTTTTACAGTTCCGTGTGCCAGATGAAGCTAAAACGTTGAGTATATCCCGCCAGAACTCCGTCTTCCGCCTTGTTGGCGGAAGTACCTCAACCACCCCTTAATACACTGTATATCATATATCTTAACCCATTGACAAGACCTGAATTACATGCTACCTTTGTATGTGCAGTTACTAATGATCTGCCCTTTTTTTGAAATACAATTTTACTGTCATAGCATATTCACAGAATTTACTGTCATGAAAGCTTTTCAATTATATACATTCGTATTTTTGAGTGTTGTAATGGTTTTGTCCTGTTCAAAAGATGACTCTGATAAGCAGCCGGTTCCTGATAACAAAGCACTGATTGTAAATGGCACCGCTTATGAACTTTCGCAGGCAACCATCACTTACGAAGGTCTTGATCCTTTGAATGAAGGTCATCAATATGAACTGACTATCGTTTCGGCCAGTTTTGATATGGAACGGGGAACCGGTACCGGTGAAGGCCTTGGCCTCACCATCATTACAGCGGGAAAAGAAATTGTTGAAGGGACTTATACCTTTGACGGTGATCCGGCAAGGACATTAAATAGCTTTTCTGCTTATGTCGTGGTTGATTTTAATATTGAAACCTGGGAACGTAAGCATTTCTTTGTCGTTACATCAGGTACTGTGAATATTACACAGGATGGTATCCATAATTACACCGTAAACATGTCGGTCAAAGCCGATGATATTGATGATGATGACAATATCATCACCAGCAACAACACCATTACCGTGAATTACTCGGGTACTTTTACTTATGAGGAATATGACGAATAAAGTATAAGCTTCTGTTCCTGGCATCAATTACAGACTATCATCACTGAGGCATGGCCTCTTTGGGGCTTATCCCCTTAATCTTCTTGAACATCTGCGAAAATTGGGGGATACTGCTATACCCAAGATCATAACCAACTTCCATTACTGAATAAGCACCGCTGTTTAACCTGCGGTATGCCTCATCCATCTTTACATGTGTAAAGAACTGGTAAACAGAACAGTTATACAAGGTTTTAAAGTCCCTTTGTAATTTAGAAACACTAATGGCATGCTGCTCCGCAATAGATTCAAGACTAATTCTTCCTTCAACACTTTTAATAAGTTCATCTTTTATAATCAATAGTCGCTTGTAATCATCGAGGTGTAAGCCATGTAGCTCATTATTGATGGACAGTTGCCTGACAGATGTGATCAATACAACAAAGAGTTCAAGTCCTTTGGCATTCATTAGGGGAATACGGGCAAAGCTTTTCTCTTCACAATTAAATATATCCTTGATCAAACGATCCATATCTGCAGAGATATGCATATGGTATCCCTTCGCTTCGTCTTCAGAAAATTGTGATTCAATGATATCAACAGCTTCCGGAAATAGTTTTCGCAAGGCAGGTTTAGACACTTTAAAAGCAATGGAACGGAAAGTTGCCCTGGCCGGAAAAACCGTTTTTAAAGGGAACAAGCCATTATAAATAAAAATTCCCCTGGGCGTATCAGCATCCATATATTTTTGCTCACTATTGTATTCTTGAATAACCTGGCCTTCTTTAACAATATTAAAATGGTAATAATCCCTTCGCTCATCTGCTTTGCGATCAATCACCAGCGATTTAAGCGTTGACGATTGCGTAACAACTAATTCAAAATCCTCCATTATTGAGTAATATGACAACTGTATTTGATTACCTCCCTGCCTGTTCACATAACGCTTATTCACATGTTCACCACCCAGGTGCTTCATGAGAATTTCTATGTAATTAAGGATGCTACCTTCTTTAAGGGGTAAGATAATTTGCTCGTTATTCATTTCTGATGATGTGATTTTCCCTTAAAAATACACGTTTGAAAATAGCGGTACAAAATGAACTTGCCTTTTTTGAATAAGCACTTGACATTTTACGGATAATGAAGTTGGCTCTTACCCGGTAGTTTTGCTTTTGTAAACGAATTAAATCAATTGTAATACTTAAAACTATGAGTCATGAAAAGAGCAGGTAAATATTTAGCTATCGTATTAATATCAATGTTCACATTGGTTGTACAGTCACAGAATTCATATTACAATCCTGAAATACCAGAAATAGTTCAATACACAGTGACACCTGATGTAAAGTATGGAGAAGGTAAAATTATGTCTGACAATAAGATTGGCAGTAAAGATTTGAACATGGATGTTTATTACCCGACCAACAACAATAATAACCGCCCGGCAGTCATCCTAAGTTATGGCGGAAGCTTTCACAGAGGTAATCCGCGTATTCCTTATGCCGGTTTTGGCGGACAAACAACAACCATGAGCCAATATGCCATGCGCCTGGCTGCTGAAGGTTACGTTGTATTCACAATTAATTATCGCGTAGCCCCGGATAATCCTGTGCTTGATAACTATGAAGGGTTTTCAGAAGATGATCTTGATGCTGACATCTTTAAATCGCAAATGGCCATTGATCAGACCAACACCATCAGACAACAAATGGGTTTGGATAACTTAACGGATGAGAATGCAGAAAAGGTATTGAAAACCGCTGTTCTGGCTGCTACGGAAGATTTAAGAAAGGCGATCAGGCATATCAAAACAGAGCATGAAATATATAATATTGATCCGGATAAGATTGCCTTGGGAGGCTTTTCGGCAGGTGGTGTGATATCAATAAACGTTGCATACGCCTTGCAGGAAGAGGTAAGTGCAGTATTTACCAACTCCGGTTTTCCAGCTGTTTTTAAAATGGAAAAATTACTCCCTCAATCAGATAAGCATCCACCGATCCTGATTTTTATAAGTGAAAATGATTATCCTGTTGTAAAAGCGCTAATGCCCCCTTTTATGCAAGAACTGAAAGCTATAGGTGTGGAAACAAACTTTAACTGGGTATCTGGATTTGGGCATTTTTACCCTTCTGGTGCTGTGAGTTTATCGGATACAGGAGACAAAATGCCTATTGAACAGCGAATCATCCAATTTTTAGATAATAAGCTGAAGTAAACAAATTTGTATGCAAACAGTCAGTACATTAACTCAATGGATGATCATAGACTATCGTTTATAATCATCCATTGATTTTTTATAAGGTGGAGAATTAATATGCCTGAAAACGGATTATGTATTTAAACCTTTATGACTCTTCCCATTGACCTTACGTTAATGAACGTTCTGCATCAAAAGGGTTGCCTTAAAAGTAAGCCTAACCTATTTATAAGGGAATATTAATCTCGATCTCTTTCCTGTCTTTATTTTTATCGATCAGGCGCTTTTTTGTAATCATATACATCAGGCCGCTGAATTTACGCGCTCCGTATGGACATACATCAATACAACGGGTGCAGGAGATACAGGCTTTTTTATCCGTCTTTTTTGGATTGCGTGCATCAATGGCACTGACGGGACAAGCCTGAACACAACGCCCACAAAAATTACAGTCGGCACCAGCCTTAGCTACAAGTGGTACAACACCCTGGGGGCGATTTGACATGTCATCTTGTGTTTTAAATTCGCCACCGTTCATAATGCGCGAATGCATTATACTCTTCTTGCCGAACTGACAGGCATTATCCAGGTCCCGTGCATCCGGCCGTCCTTTGCCCAGCTCAGGAAACATGGAATGACGCGATACAAATGCCCCTGAACTAATGGGTATAAATCCTGCCTCAACACAAATATTACTTAATTCACTGAGTGTATTTTCGTAATGGCAGTTACCATAGGCACAAGCTATAATGGTCTTGGCCCCATTACCTTTGATCTGTGATATATACTGAGCCGCCAAAGCAGGTACACTGCCCGAGAAAGCAGGTACTCCCACAACAGCTATATCACTTGATGATAGCTCAATGGGCTTATAAATACCTTGTGTTATATCATGAATTACCAGTTCTCCTGGTATACCTCCGGCAATGGCCTCTACTATCTTTTTGGTAGAGCGGGCCGGACTGAAAAAGATGGCGTGCACCTTTTGTTGATCCATTTTAGTGGTTCCTGTTTGCTGACACATGGGTTATCAATTATCAGGCTGATTAACAACCGTGATATTTACAGCAAAAGTATTGGATTAATGAACCTCAAAAATTGACCGAAGTCATGCTTATACTATGTTGCACAACAGCTTCGGTTAAAAGTATCTAAAAGTAGTGAATTGTTATTTTATAATTGCTTGATCAGTTTAATTGAGAAACTGTCGAACTGGAAAACTGTTAAACTGGGAAACTGTCGAACTGATCAATTGTCGAACAGATCAATTGTTGATGCAATATAGCCACACATAAGATTATCCATCTGATTATCTTACTTTTACATATCAAGACATCTCACATCCAACATCCAAACATCGTACATCCAAACATCCCTACATCTCACATCCTAACATTCCTCTTACTCCACTTCCAGAAAGGTTTTAACAGCACCCAGGTAATAATCATTCCAGCCTTCCACAATATCATCGTAGGCATCTTCCGGAATATTAGTGTGTAACAGATCTATCTGTACTTTAGAGCCTCCCTGGGGAAAGAACTTAAGCGTAACTATCGAAGGTTCATCCTGCTCTCCAAAATACCACTCCTGTACAATCTTTTTCTCCTCTTCCACTTCCAGCACACGACCACATATATCACCCTCCCAAAGAGAGAATTCAGAATCAGGCTCTTTACTCATTACTGCAGGGTAACCACTCCACAGCTCAATGGTAAAAGGATTGGTAAAAGCTGCAAAAGCATCTTCCATTTCAGCCTTTACTTTAATGCGTGTCTTAAATTCTTTGTACATATTCAGTTCTTTTCAGCAAAGAAAAGGAAAATTGATGAACTGCTAAATTGATATGTGATTTGTTTACTAACACCGGGTTGTTATTAACACTAGCTGGTATTAGCAACTAAAAAAAGAACCTGCGGCAATACGCCGCAAGTTCCTGTGTCCAAGCCAAATCTGATAGTATCGTTATATACCTAATGCCTTTGTCAGATCTGCCACCCTGTAGAAGTGAATTTTTGATATATCTTCCATCTTGGTGCGTAAACCTTCATGATCTGTATAGTATTGATGTTTTTGGGTTATTGGAAAATCCTTATTATAAAATTGCAATTCATTCTCCTGAACCTTAATCCTGTTGATCAATCTATTAAGTTGCTCTGTATGTTCGTCCAGCACCATTAACTCAACAGTATTAAGTTCTTCGATATTCTGCTCATGCTTTACTTCCTCATTTCTGACCTTCAGAATATCTATCTCCTTCACAAATAAAGAAAGGCGATTTTTCCATAATTTATATTCAAAATCAAGATCGATCAAATTTATATTTCCCCCTTTCATAGTGCGTGGTTTTAATCATTAGCATTAAAAAGTTAAGAAAAAAGAAAAACAAATGCAGCATTTAAATGAAAATATATCCTGACACAAGGTAAATAAGGATGTTGTCAACAGCTGATAATTAGTTACAACAGGCGTGATAAATCATTACTGGATTTTATTCCACAAACCAACCATTCAATTGCAAACTGGTATTTGCCTCTTCCCTTTCTACCAGTGGAACTTCTCCCCATAAGGCATCAGGAAAATATGACCTTAAGAAGCGCTTTAAAACCCTGGCTGAATCTTTTGTTATTTCGGGTGCTGTTACAGGATAGTGATTGTAAATAACTCCGTACAATGGAATATTCCTGGATTTCATGACTTCCAGTGTCAGCAGAGTATGATTGATCGACCCTAAACGCCCCGAAGTAACCAAAATAACCTTAAAATTATGTTTCTGCACATAATCAACTAGCATTAAATCATGATTTACAGGTACCATAAGCCCACCAACACCTTCAAGCAAAACCGTTTGGTAAAGTTGCTCAAGCTCATAAACTGACCTATCCAGCTTCTCTTCTGATATCTGTGTTCCTTCCATTTCGGCAGCCAAATGCGGACTGGCAGGAAACTTAAAAACATACGGACAGGTCAGGCCTGCTTTGTCTTCTGGCAGTAAATCAATCCCCATTAAACGCCGGTGCACTTCAATATCTTCTGAAACGGTATCACAACCTGTTTGCGACAGCTTCATGCTTATCACATCTTGTCCCTTGTCCTTTAAGTATTTTGCAAGTAGTCCGGTAACAAAGGTTTTGCCGGCATCGGTATCAATTGCCGTAATAAAATAGGTAGCCATTGTTATTTCTTTTTAAAGATCATTAAATAAGGATGGTAGGTCAAAGGATAAGCGTTTGTTTGCGCAAACGCTTCATAAGCCAGGTTAAAGGCCTGCATAGCCCCTTTGCTCCATTGACAATGTGTAACACTGTTAACACCTGTGTAGCGCATATGCCTGAGCACATCAGCAGGCTTATCAAACCACATTCGCTCTTGCCATTCCTGGAATGCCACCAATTCAAAATGACCAGCTGCAGCTGTACATATTTGCTCTTTCACCTGATAATCAATACCATTACCTGTAATACTTTTAATCTCGTGGTAATTATCAGGGCCGAAGGACGATAACACGAGATAGCCTCCTGTTTTTACGACAGATGATAACTTACCGAAGAAGCGAGGTAGCTGCGTTATCCACTGTATAGTTGCCCCCGACCAGATGCTATCCTGCATTTTTGGAAATTCCAGCATTTCTGCATCACCAGCAATAAAATCATAATGCCGGATCCTGTTGCCCAGTATGGACCGGTTTAGATGGCTGACTTCATCAACCAAATCGTTACCCACATAGTTATTAAGAGCAAATTCCTTTACGATCTGCTCGGTCAGTAATCCAGTTCCACATCCTAACTCCAGGACATCAGGCTGTTGATGAGACAATACGGGCTTAGCCATCTTCACCAGTTTGATGGCCATTTGCCGCTGCACATCAGCATGGGCATCATAGGTTGTAATGGCTGAGCCAAAACGTTTCTTGAGCAAGGCTTTATCAACAGCCTGCACTTCTTTTCCTGTTTCTGTTGCGACTAACATTGACTCTTGGCTAAATTGATTATTTCGTCCCAGCTATTGAAGCTGTAAAAGCAAAAATGCCCGCTTTCCAACTCATGTACCTTTGCATCTTGCTCCCAAAACCGAAGCTGATTTGTTGTTGGGAATATCATATCATTACTCCCCACTATTGCCTGCTTGTAGAATTCTCCGTTCAGCTTTTCTACTTTAAAATGCTGAAGCAACAAGAACAACTCATTCTTTACCTCTTCAAATTCTCGTTGAGGCTTATTGTCTGCAAACTGTTGCCATGCATACTTATCAGAGAACATACGGCGTTGAAACTTTGCCAGGTTCTTCTCATTCAGTCCGGATAAAGTACCCATGGCTATTGGAGCCGGAATACCAAAGTTTTTATCAACAGGACGTGTGGTTCCATTGATAGCAAGCGCAGTACATAACTTTTCTTTTAAAGGAAACAGGCTTACCTGCGCCACCCAAACACCAAATGACCAGGCAACAACAGCAACTTTTTCATAGCCATTGATGGCTTTCAGGGCTTCTTCAGGCAGCCTTAAATCACGATAGTCGTTTAGCATCAAAACATCATGTTCCTCACTCTTCAAGAATTTAAAAGGATGCTCATCACAGCTCCAGCCATTAAAAAAGAGCAGCAGTTGTTGTGAATTATTTCTATGTAACCACTTACATTTCATTGCTTTGTTTTTTATTGTCAGGGATAAAACGCATTAATCTCTCCAGATCGTTTAGTTGCAGATCGGCGGTCAATGATAGTCGCAAACGCGCTGTATTGGCCGGAACAGTAGGTGGACGAATGGGAAATACCAGAAAACCTTCTTTGCGCAAGTGCTCTGATAGCTGCACCGCCACCTTATTAGCACCTGCCATTACGGGCATTATATGACTTCTATGAACCTTGTAGCCCTTTGCTGCCAGTGCCTTTTGCATGTAGGCATAAAGCTTGTTCAGCTGATCACGATTGGAGCTCATTTCAGGCATGCGTTCAATGATAAACTTTGTCCAGGCCATATTAACCGGAGGTAAGGCGGTTGTATAGATCAATGTTCGGGCCTTATTGACCAATAGCTCTTTCAGGCTGTGATTCATAATAGCAAATGCCCCAACAGAAGCATAGGCCTTGCCCATGGTGCCTACCAGCAAATCTATCTGTTCAGTAACATTCTCCTGCTCACACAAGCCCAGTCCCGTCTCACCCAATACACCTACAGCATGTGCCTCATCTACATAAAGCAGGCAGTTGTACTTCTCCTTAAGGGCTATGAGACCATGCAGGTCAACCAGGTCACCGTCCATACTAAAGACCGATTCCACCACAATGAACACCCTGTTATAGTGGCTACGCTTCTTTTCCAGCAGTGCGTTCAACTGATCGTAATCCAGGTGACGAAAACGCTGGTGATCTGCTTTACTCAGGCGGATACCATCAATAATACTGGCATGACACAACTTATCAGAGAGGATCAGGTCGCCTTTATCAGTCAATGCCGGCAATATCCCCATATTGGCATGATAGCCACTATTGAAGAACAGGGCAGCTTCGGCTTTATAGTTGGTCCTCAGTAATTCCTCCACCTCATCGTAAAGCTTGTTGTTGCCGGTAAGAAGGCGCGATGACGAAGCTCCAAAGCTGAGCCAGGCTTCATTGGATTCAAACTGCTGAATAAATGCCTGTTTTAAGGCCTCATCAGTGGCTAATCCCAAATAATCATTTGATGCCAGGTTCAGCATCTTTTGCCCCTGAAAATAACAGGAGGCATCCTCCAATGGCTCAACTGCTTTCAGCTTCCGCATCAGGCCTGCCTCATTAATCTTCAGCAACTGCTCGTTGTAATTCATCGTTCTCCCTCCTCTTTAACAACCACATATACAGCCTTGCATAATTTTTCTATCTCTTCATCAGTAATAATAAAGGGAGGCATCAAATACACATTACGGCCAAAAGGACGTACCCAAACACCCTGTTCTACAAAGCGCTTTTGCACAACTGCCATATCCACTGCTTCATGCAACTCAACTACACCGATGGCTCCCAGGCAACGCACGTCTTTTACATCAGGCAGTTGCTTACATGCACTCAAGCCCTGCCTGAGTTGTGATTCAATATGTTTAACTTTTGTTTGCCAGTCAGACTGTAACAGCAGATCGATACTGGCATTGGCTACAGCGCAAGCCAGAGGATTTCCCATAAAGGTAGGTCCATGCATAAATACTCCCGGCTGGCCTTTGCTTATTATTTCAGCAACAGCAGTACTTGTCAAAGTGGCTGAAAAACTCATATAGCCCCCGGTGATCGCTTTGCCCAAACACATAATATCGGGCTCAATACCGGCATGTTCACAGGCAAATAACTTACCGGTGCGACCAAAGCCTGTGGCAATCTCATCGGCTATTAACAGTACCTGATAATGCTCACACATGCTTTTGAGTTCCTGTAGGTATAGGGCCGAATAAAACCACATGCCACCTGCTCCCTGTACAATGGGCTCCACTATTACGGCAGCTATATCCTGGTGGTGCTGTTCCAATATCTCGCGCATTGAATCCAGATCTGCCTGTACATCGTCATTACCAAAGCGACACTGTGGTTGTGCTGCAAAATAATGTACCGGCAGGGCCTTATTGAATATATGATGCATGCCTGTCTCCGGATCACAAACAGACATGGCATTCCATGTATCTCCGTGATAACCTGAACGAATAGTGGCAAACTTCGATTTATCACGCTGTCCCCCGGCTATCCAGTATTGAAGAGCCATTTTCATGGCAACTTCTACGGCCACTGAACCTGAATCACAATAAAACACCTTTTGCAAAGACGGAGGTGTTATATCGAGAAGCTTTTGCGTCAGCTCAACAGCAGGCTCATGCGTCAGGCCACCAAACATTATATGCGACACCTGTTTTAATTGCTTCTCTGCTGCTGCATTTAAAACAGGGTGGTTGTAACCATGGATAGCAGCCCACCATGACGACATACCATCGGTCAGCTCACGTCCGTCCTTCAGGTATATGCTGCAAGCCTCGGCACGTTCAACCGCATATACAGGCAAGGGCTCAAGCATGGATGTATAAGGGTGCCAGATATGCTCGCGATCGGTCTTTATCAACTGGTGTGTATTCATTGTACTAGTATTATCCTTTACAGCAGGTCTCTTTTGCCGATAAGCCTTTATCAATGGAGAATCCGGCATTCTTAAATATTTCCTTATCCTGGGCTATATTCGTTCCCACAGTTGTCAGATAATCACCCACCAATGCTGCACTAACTCCTGCTTTCAATACCCGGTCCTGAATATGTGCAATCAGCTGGCGACCGCCTGCCAGGCGAATGTTAGCTTTTGGATTTATCAGACGGAACAATGCAAATGTTGTCAACACCTCTTCATCTGTTAATGGAGAAACATCGCCTATCTTTGTTCCTTCCACTTTCATAAGAATATTGATAGGGATAGACAGAATATTCAAGTCACGCAGGGTAAAGGCCATCTCTATGCGTTGTTCCATGGTTTCGCCCATACCGATGATACCTCCGGAACAAACGCCCATACCAAGCTCCTGCGCCAGTTTGATGGTCGTGATCTTCTCTTCCATGGTGTGTGTCGTACAAAGCTGACTAAAAAAAGATGGTGCCGTTTCGATGTTACAATGGTAATGCTTCACTCCTACCTCAGCCAGTTGTTCAAGCTGCTCTCTTTTTAACAGACCCATCGAAGCACAAAGCTGAATATCTGATTGCTGCCCGATCTTTTTATACACACCACACAGCTCATTTAGATTGCGGTTAGAAAGGGCTCTGCCACTGGTTACCAAAGAAAACTTATTGACTCCCTGGCTGGCATTTTCCATAGCCTGCTGTTCCGCCACCTTCATATCAACCAATTCGTATTCATCAACCTTGGTTTTGTGAAAAGCCGACTGCGCACACCACTTACAATCCTCTGAACAACGCCCCGAACGAGCATTTAAAATGGAACATGTGTCCATTTTATTACCCATAAATTGCTGTCGGACTTCATTTGCTGCCGCATAAAGATCTTCCTTATTTGCCAAAGACATCAATTGAAGTGCTTCGTCATGATCAACTGCACCACCGTTTAAAATTCGCTTTTTAATTTCCTGAATCATACCATCTAAAATAAAAAACCGTCAACAGGACAAGCCTGCTGACGGTTAGTAATATCATCTTAATTTATTATATGCATCGCCAATAACATCAGCAGTTGTTACTAATGTTATCATTTCAACTTCGCCCAGCTCCAGCTCATCTACATCCTCTTTATCAAAGGATTTGAAAGCCAGCTCCAGCTCTGTTTCAACATGTAAGATCAATTGTCCGATACATTGCAGAAGTGCAACAGACAAGCGACCAATGTGTATAACATGGCTCAGTGATCCAAAAATGGCGTATCCTTTGCGACTCCACCTTTTGAATACACCTGCAGTACGGTGCCTCTTGTTTAATACCGGAAAATTCATGACTGCAAAACTAACGCTTAGTTTTCACATCTGAAATACAATACAATTTGCTTTGCAACATATCTGCAATAATTGTTCATAACTTTTTAAGCGTATTACTGAGTGATAATAGCGGCAAAAACAGACCAATTGGTCATTTCACTTTCCCCTATCATAATGCCCTTAAGCTGGCATTTTTTGATCATAATATGTCATTGAGTCCTCATTTAGAATTAAAACAAATAAGAATAGAAGCCAAACAACTCTGAGCAAACCACTTATAAATATTTAAATTAGTTGGCTTAATACCTCATCACAAAAAATTTAATACACATGAGTGGATTTTTTGGCAGCATTTCTAAAAGTGACTGCGTAACGGATGTTTTTTATGGGACCGATTATCATTCTCATTTAGGAACAAAACGAGCCGGAATGGCTTTTTTCAACCCCCAGAAAGGTTTTCAGCGGGCCATCCATAGTCTTGAAGATGGCTATTTCAGAAACAAGTTCGAATCAGATATTGAGGACTTCGATGGTAACAGCGGCATAGGTGTGATCTCAGATACAGAAGCACAGCCAATTATAGTGACGTCGCACCTGGGACGTTTTGCTGTTGCAACGGTTTCTAAAATTGTTAATATCGACGAGCTGGAAGAGCGCTTTATAAAACAACACCGTACCTTTTCAGAAACAAGTCAAAGCAGCATTAACCCAACCGAACTGGTGGCCATGCTCATTGCTGAAGGTAAAACCTTTAAAGAGGGAATTGAAAATGTTTACAACAGCATAAAAGGTTCCTGTTCAATGTTGGTTTTAACTGAAAATGGCCTGTTGGCTGCCAGAGACAAATTAGGTCGTACACCAATCATATTGGGTAAAAAAGAAGGTGCATACGCCGCTTCCTTTGAAACCTGTGCTTTTTCTAACCTGGACTACGAAATTGAAAAATACCTGGGTCCCGGAGAAATAGTAAACATTACAGCTGACGGATATGAGCAGTTGCGTGAGCCTAATAAGAAGATGCAGGTTTGCTCTTTCCTATGGGTTTACTATGGCTATCCACCATCGTTCTATGAAGGAATCAACGTTGATGAAAGCCGTTATCGTTGTGGCGCTGCCCTGGCTAAACGAAATGGAACTGACGCTGATTTTTGCGCAGGCATACCTGATTCGGGCGTCGGACATGCCATGGGATACAGTCATGCAACAGGTATTCCTCTAAAGCGTCCTTACTCAAAATACACACCGACATGGCCCCGCAGTTTTATGCCTCAAAGCCAGAAAACACGTGACCTGGTTGCAAAAATGAAGCTGTTGCCAAACAAAGCACTGATCGAAGATGGCCGGGGCATCTTTTTAGACGATTCCATTGTACGCGGAACCCAGTTAAAGGATAATGTAAAAGACTTGCACAAGGCAGGTATCAAAGAAGTACATGTGCGCATTGCCTGCCCGCCGCTTACCTATCCATGCGAGTTCCTGAATTTCAGCCGCTCCCGTTCCAACATGGATTTGGCTACCATCAAGGCAGCCTGCAAACTGGAGGGTAAGGAAGATGTGGATATGAAAGAGTATTCAGACTGTCATTCAGATAAGTATAAGGCAATGGTTGAGGAAATCCGTCAGACACTGGATTTGACTACCTTAAAATTCCAACGGCTGGATGACCTGGTGGAAGCCATTGGTTTACCCAAAGAAAAACTGTGTACTCATTGCTGGGATGGCTCCAGTTACTTTTAAACAGAATTATAATTGACACAATATAAGCCGGCGTAAGTCGGCTTTTTTTTTACACCTTCTCTACCACGCAAAGGGTAGGATAGCTATCGTAATTGCCCGGCAGCAGTGTCCTTTGCTGGAAATATTTTTCATTTAATACATCCTCTTTATTTACAATTTGTTAAGTCGCTTCACGAAAAAACTCAATAATCTCACAAAGAATAGATAAACATAGTACAATGCAAAGCTCAGCAAAATAATAAGTGGTATACGAATAAAAAACTACCTTTGCCGCTCATTTTTTTTGAGTAAGCTTCACATGCACTATTTATCAGATAACCTCATATACCTACGCAGTCTAAGAAAACAGACACCTAAACAGATCGCGGAACACTGTCAATTAAACGTTTCCACATATCGAAAATATGAAAACGGGAAAAGCCTGCCCCGAACAGGCAACCTGCTAAAATTAAGTCAGTGCTTCAGTCGAACGATCGACGAGTTGCTAAGCCTGAATCTTAAAGAAGCAGACAAGCAAGTACCCGACAATCTGAAAGGTGAGAAAATACGCATTCTGCCCATCGTCGTTGATGAAACAGAGGAAAACGAGCATGTATCACTGGTACCTGTGAAAGCATCAGCAGGCTATACGGCCGGTTATGCCGATGCTGAGTTCATTGCCGATCTGCCTCGCTTTTCACTGCCATTTGCCGAATTATCCAACCACCGCACCTATCGTGTATTTCAGATCGAAGGCGACAGCATGTTGCCCATAAAAGCAGGTTCCTACATCATTAGTGAGTATATTCAAAACTGGGAAACGCTTAATAAGAAACAGCCCCACATCATCATTACAAAAGATGATGGCGTGGTGTTTAAGCGCATACATATTAATGAGCAGAACATGCTTGAACTGGAGTCGGATAATAAGGAATTTGACACCTATACCCTTCCTTTAAACCAGGTTATGGAAATATGGCAGGCTCGTGGTTATGTCAGCTTTGAGTTTGACTGATAAGCTGCATCTGTTTAGAGGGGTGACAGGTGTGAAGTTCTTTCTCTATGGTTTGTGTAAAAATATATGCCTAAACCTAGATTTTGGTTGTGATCCGAAATCAATGCTGGATTGTATAGCTGTAACACCATAAAAAAAGCGCACCTAACGGTGCGCTTTAAACTTTATGAATAAGTGAAATTTATTCCACTAACGAAACTTCTTTGATGACCTCACCACCGCGTGCAATTGCTTTTTCATTCATAGGAATCAAGTGGTGATGACGCTCAGGTAATGATTTCTTCAATCCGGCGATCACATTTTCCATTTTAACCAATGGTTTCACCTGAAGATATCCACCTAATACAATCATATTAAACGTCTTAACAGCATGCATGCGTGCTGCTTCTTCAGTAGCATCAACACGATAGATGTTAATATCTGTACGCTCCGGGTGACGTGTAATACCATTTCCGTCGTAAATCAATGTACCACCTGGCTTCACGTCTTTCTCAAACTTATCCATCGACTGCTGGTTAAGAATGATCGCCGTATCATATTCGTGCAAAATTGGTGAGCTAATGCGGTCGTCACTTAAAATAACAGTCACGTTAGCAGTACCACCACGCATCTCTGGTCCGTAAGCTGGCATCCATGATACTTCCATGTCTTGCATTACGCCTGAGTAAGCTAAGATCTTACCCATTGAAAGTACACCCTGTCCACCAAATCCGGCTATTACTATTTCTTCTTTCATTTCTTACAATTTTAAAAGATTAAACCGAACTACTCGTTTTTAATATCTCCAAGTGGGTAGTACTGGAACATGTTCTCTTCCATCCACTCGTTAGATTTAGTCGGACTCATTTTCCAACCAGAGCTACAAGTAGCAACAACCTCTACCAAAGAAGTACCTTTGTTGGCTGCCTGGTTTTCAAAGGCCTTTTTCAAGGCTTTTTTAGTCTTACGCACGTTAGCTGCCGTATGAACAGACTGACGGGTTACATAACAAGTTCCTGGTAATTGCGCCAACAATTCAGAGATCTTGATAGGTGCACCATCGTGGCTTACGTCACGACCAGCAGGACAAGTAGAGGCAGGCATACCAGGTAAGGTTGTAGGAGCCATCTGACCACCGGTCATACCGTAGATACCATTGTTGATAAATACCATCACAATGTTTTCACCACGGTTACAGGCATGAATCGTTTCAGCAGTACCAATAGCGGCCAGGTCACCGTCTCCCTGGTACGAGAATACGTTCTTTTCAGGCATTAAACGCTTAACGGCTGTAGCCAATGCTGGTGCACGACCGTGAGCAGCTTCCTGCCAGTCAATCTCTAAGTAATTATAGGCTAACACAGAACAACCCACCGGAGCAATACCAATAGTTGTCTCCTGCATACCCAATTCTTCGATTACCTCAGCAATCAATTTGTGCACTGTACCGTGGCTACATCCAGGACAATAGTGCAATTCGTTCTCTGAAAGAACATCAGTCTTTTTATAGATGATGTTTTCAGGCTTTATAATTGTATTAATATCTGACATTGCTTATCCTCCGATTAATTTTTGCTCCAATGCTTCAACAACTTCGCCTGGTGAGTGTACTGAACCACCAAAGCGACCGAAATGCTCAACAGGCACTTTACATTCAACAGCCAGTTTCACATCTTCAACCATCTGTCCGGCACTCATCTCTACCGATAAGATACCTTTCATTTGTTTAGCTCGTTCCTGAAGCTGCTTCGTTGGGAACGGATATAAAGTAATAGGACGTAACATACCAACTTTAATGCCCTTCTCACGAGCCAACTCAACTGACTTCTGACAAATACGGGCACTTGATCCATATGCTACGATCAAATATTCAGCGTCATCACACATTACTTCTTCAAACAACACTTCATTTTCTTCTACCTTCTGGTATTTATTCTGAAGTTTGTGGTTGAAAGCCTCCTGAACAGATGCTTCTAACTGTACTGAAGTAATAATATTTTTATCGCGGTTAGCTTTTTTACCTGTTGTAGCCCATGGGTGATTTTCTTCGATGTACTCACTGGTCCAGCGAGGTTGGAATTCTTTCAACTCCACTTTTTCCATCATCTGACCAATAACACCATCAGACAGAATCATAACCGGGTTACGGTATTTAAATGCCAGATCAAAAGCTGTTTCAACAAAATCAGCCATCTCCTGTACTGATGAAGGCGCTAAAGTGATCAGTTTATAATCACCGTGACCACCACCTTTTACAGTTTGGAAGTAATCCGACTGAGCAGGCTGGATAGTTCCTAATCCAGGTCCTCCCCTAACAACGTTAACAACCACACAAGGCAATTCTGCTCCTGCAAGGTAGGTTAAACCTTCCTGCATCAAACTCACGCCCGGACTTGAAGAAGAAGTCATTACACGTTTACCACATCCGGCACCACCATATACCATATTAATAGATGCGATCTCACTTTCCGCCTGCAATACAACCATCCCGGTTGTTTCCCAAGGCTTTTCAAGCATGAGGGTTTCCATTACTTCCGACTGAGGAGTAATAGGATAACCAAAGTAACCATCCACACCTGCGCGGATAGCAGCTTCAGCAATCGCCTCATTACCTTTCATTAATTTTAATTCTCTCATGTGTGACTAAATTTCCTTTATGAGTTTTACATTAAGCAGTAGCTCCTGCCTTAGCGCGATAAACAGTAATACATGTATCGGGACAGATAATCCCACAGTTGGAACAACCGATACAGCTATCAGGATTTGCCATATAGGCGTAGTGATAACCCTTGCCGTTTACTTCGGCAGCCAATTCAATTACCTTTGTAGGGCAAGCCGTAGTACAAACGCCGCAGCCTTTGCACCTTGCTGTATCCACTACAATTGCACCTTTTGCTTTTGCCATATTATTGAGTCTTTAATAGATGTTACAAATTTAAACTAATGTCGCAAATTTACACATGACGACAGTCAGTATTTACCTGTTTTTTAATGTTATATAACAGGTATCAATTTATCACAATTAGCTATGCATTGTGCGCACTAAACGCCTCCAGGCGAACCCGCAGGTCTTCAAAGCGCTCGCTGCCGGTTTGCGAAACACAAGCTCGCAGGCTTTCTTGCTTGCTACCGGTTTTACCTAATGTGATAGCACTGATTCCATAATACAGAAGTTTTTCAAGCAATTGTCCGCCTGTCAAACCTTTGTACGAAACAGTGAAATAAAAGCCATCAGCCAATGGCTCATCAATATCTTTATCGTATGTAAGGTTAAATCCATTCGCTAAAAACAGATCTTTCATCACTTTACCACGCTCTTTATAATCTTTTACTTCTTCAAGAAAGTTAAAATCGCCATCGTTAGCCGCCTTTAGCATGGCCGCCAAGGCATACTGAGCCGAGTGCCCTGTTCCTGAAGAAAGCGCATACAATACTCGTGTAACCAACACCTGCCCATACTTCGCCACTCCAAAACGCTCTTCAAGATGAGCATATTTACGATGATACAATGCATCAGACATGCATGTCAGGCTCATTCGCTGTCCTGCATAACTAAACGCTTTAGAGCTTGATATAAGCAGTACGTAATTATCAGTATAGTGCCCCACAGAAACCTGGTACGGCGCTTCGAAAGGCCTTGACAGGTCACTGCGAAAATCCATTGCAAAATACGCCAGATCCTCTATAACAACAACATCGTATTTCGTTGCCAACTCACCAATGATCTTTAATTCAGATTCGGTGAAACACACCCATGTTGGATTGTTAGGATTAGAATATACCACAGCGTTGATTTTCCCGGTCTTGAAATAGGACTCTAACTTTTCACGTAAAGCCTCACCACGGTAATTATACACATCAAACGACTCATACTTGTATCCCAGTACATCCAACTGCTGTTTTTGAACCGGAAATCCCGGGTCTATGAACAACAATGTATCACGTTCCTTGTATACCTGTCCGCAAACCAGGAAATTGGCATATGACCCTTGCATAGAACCAACGGTAGGCACGCAGCACTCCGGTGAAATATCAAGATTAAGAAAGGCTTTCACAAAGCGGCTTGCTTCTTCTTTCAAAGGCTTGATACCCTCAAGCATTGGATACTTGGAAGCCACACCTTTTTTCAAAGCCTCAATTTCGGCATTGGTAGCGATTTCAGGTGGCATAAGCCCTGGAACACCCATTTCCATGCGGATGAACTTCTTCCCGCTTTTCTCTTCTATATCATTGACAATTGAAACAATTTCACGAATTGTTGCATTATTCAAATCTCCAATCTGATACTTTGCCAAAACTTCATCGACAATTTTAGCATCAATTGGTGTATTAGTGTGTGGTTGCATGTGCTTAGTTTTCTAAAGGAATGACGATAATTCCCTAAAAATTAGTAACAAAAAGGGTGGTACAAAGCACCACCCCATCAGTTATATCATTAATAACCAAACTCGTTAATGAGTCGGTTAATCCAATTTTCTACACGGACATCTGTTTTATCAGACTCGTTATCCTCATCTACCGGTAAGCCCAGAAACTGACCATCTTTAATACCTTCAGACTCTTCGTAAGTATACCCGTCTGTTGAGCAAAAACCAACGAGTTCAGCCGCTGTATTTTCAAGGCGCTCATACATCCACCCCAGTGCATCAACAAAATGCTGAGGATACTGAACGTGATCACCTAAACCATACATAGCCACTTTTTTACCACCCCAGTTAACTTTATCAAAATGCGTTACAAACACATCCCAGTCAGTATCTTTATGTTCAGAATCCCAATTGGTTTTACCAATGGTAGACATACCAAAGATTAACTTATCAAATTGTTGAAGAGCAGCTTCGTTAGCATTTTTAACTGCCACTAATTCAACTTTACCGGCACCAAATTTACTTTCAATAACGCGAGCAACCTTCTCGACGCTACCTAATTCAGGACCATAAAAAATACCAATCTTAGACATAGTTATTGATTTTTACAGAAGTGTTTATATTTATTCAAATATGCTTTTTTTAACCGAGATATGCAACCGTTCAAACTCACGAAGCTTTCTTATTTGCTGCGATAGCAAGCAGTACACCCAATACAATTCCCAATAACGCAGCGAATAACACCCTGTATTCGGCAGGCATTAAAAATGTGATGGTGTGTGCCGGTATCCAAAAGAATGGAATCGTCTTTTTAAATACGAAATTCCATTGCATACCCCAATCCATTTCTTTCATTATTTTACCGAAGGCCACCGGTTTTAACAAACAAGCCAGCTTACCTCCATTGGCAACAATATGCGTATCAGTAATGCGATGCAAGGTCATCATTACCGGCGCATAAATAAGATTCATAGCAGCACTGATACTGAAAGCCACTAACAATTTAGAAGATGAAAATGGCTGCTTCATCACTTCCAGCGCGTCTGACATACCCATTTTCTCAAGAAACACAGGAACTCCGGAAGCAAAAATAACAAATGCCATTTTAATAGTTAAGCCCAACAATCCCCATATGACCGCCCGGGGCAGAATTCCAAAACCATTAGCCGTATACCGCCCTGTTTTAATGCGCAAACCAATCACCTCTCCTAAAGTCGCCAAAATTGCAAACTTTAGAAAACTCATCACCATTGGATGTTGCAGGTTGAAATGCGTGTACCAGCTAAACACTGCATCACACAAAAAGAAAGGCATAAAAAACACCACAACAGCCAGCGCAAACAATATATCTTTAACAACTTTATTCATTGATCACCAATTTTGTTTCAAACCCTAATTAAAAACTGTCATAAATAACGAATTAATCAGATCATCAATCATCCATTAACACCTAATTAACAAGCCATTCAGAACATTTCAATTTGTAAGGCACCACAAAAATAAAAGGATTTTAGATTATTGCATGATTGGGAATGATGATTTAAATCAAGTTTAACGCTAAATTTCTTTAAAGACAGTCATAACGCACTTCTCAGGATGTAAAAATATTTCACACCCTTCTTATTTAAAGAAATTTATCTCTATTGAATACTGAGCCAATAAAAAAGCCGGCCTTCCATTGAAGCGCCGACTTTTTCATCATTATCAATACACAAACAGTTACTTCTCAATCCGTATGCGGGCATCCACGGCAACAATTTTTTCACCCTCGCCCAACAACGGATTTATATCCATTTCTTTAATTTCAGGAGCATGACACAGCATATTTGATAAGCGCGCTACAATTTCAGCATACTTATTTTCATCAATACCTTTTTGTCCTCTTACTCCCTCTATAATTTTATAGCTTTTTAAACCTCTGATCATCCCTAAGGCTTCATCGTGATTCAAAGGTGCCAGACCTGAACTGACATCCTTCAATACCTCGATAAAGATACCGCCCATTCCGCACAATACCATATGACCAAAGCCAGGCTCATAGGTAGCACCTACAAACAATTCCTTGCCACTTAACATGGCTTGCAACATCACGCCGGTAGCATCCTCTATCTTCATCATGCGATCAAACTCAGCCTTCAACTGTTCATCTGAGTCAACACCCAAGACAACACCACCAACATCTGATTTATGAACAGGCCCCACAACTTTCATCACCACAGGATAACCAACCTCAGCAACAGCGGCCTGTAAATCCTCAACCTTATCGCTTACAAATTCTTTTACACGTGGCACACCAGCCGCATCCAACAGTTGCTGCACTACTTCAGGCGCAGCGTAACCATCTTCCTGGCCTTCAATAATACGGCGAACCTCATCAACGTCAACACCATCATTATTTACACCTGCCATCACAGGTTTTGATGTATTATATATTTTAGAAAGTGCATTCCCAAATAATACCTCATCAGGGAAATTAACATTACCCATATTGATAAACATCTCAATATCATCCTTCACATTAACCACTGATGGCAGAATCGGATAGATCGGCTTCTTACACTCTCTTATCTTCTGATGTAATACTTTATAGACTTCCTCATTGGAGAATAAACCAGGACTACCAAACACCACTGCCATGGCATCGATGTGGTCAAAATCATTCTCACACGCATCAATAATATCACCAAGCTGTTCTGCTGTTCCGGTAGCTAAAAAGTCAATTGGATTGGCCACACTTGATCCCGGATACAGCTTCTCTAACAAGGCTTCTGCTTTTGGTCCTTCAATGGCCGGCACTTCCAAACCACCATTTGACAAGGCATCCGTCAACATTACAGCCGGTCCGCCGGCATGAGTAATAATGGCAACATTCTTACCCTTTAATTCCTCAACCATAAAGACAGCTGCCACATTAGCCAACTCCTCACGGCCATAACAACGAACGATACCCGCTTTCTTAAATAGGGCATCCACAGCCAGATCACTACTAGCCAAGGCACCTGTATGACTTGAAGCAGCGCGACTACCGGCATCTGAACTACCTGCTTTAACAGCTGCGATCTTACATCCTTTATTAATCAATGAAGAAGCATGCTTCAACAACTTCTGCGGATTATTGACACTTTCGAGGTACAACAACTTGATCTTAGAGCTCTTCCCCTCAACATAGGTATTATCCAGGTATTCCAACACCTCTTCAACGCCAGTCTGAGCACTGTTACCCACCGAGTAAACGCTATTGAACTTAAGCCCTTTTGCCATTCCCGCTTCGATAATAAAAACAGCTGTAGCTCCCGACCCTGAAATAAAATCAGCACCCATTGGCTCCAATGCAGGAATCGGTGTTGTAAACACACTACTATGATTTGTTGTTAATACGCCCACACAGTTAGGTCCGATCAAACAACCACCTACTTCATTGATAGTATCAACGATCTGATGCTCCAGGGCGGCTCCTTCTTCATTCTCTTCACTAAAACCAGCCGATATGATAATAAAGGCTTTCGTTCCTTTTTGTTTCGCCAACACCTCTATTGTCTGCGGGCAGAATTTTGCTGCAATAGCTAAAACGGCCAGATCAATATTCTCAGGCAAATCAGCCACATCGCGGTAAGACTTGATCCCCTGAACTTCATCACTTTTAAGATTAGTTACATACAAGTCTCCTTTATAATTACCGTCTACAATATTCTTAAGAATCTTACCTCCTGGTTTCATGACATCATCAGAGGCTCCCACCACAACAATGCTTTTCGGATTAAGAAGTTGTTCGTTTATCATCTGTTTAATGTTTTGTCTGTCTATATCTGGAATTGCGTTTTTAAAGAAAGTCATGCATAAATATGATTTAAATCATAAGCTTTTAAAAAGCCTATAAATAAAGATACTAACACAACCTCAACAACAACTCAAATAACTTTTGGTAACAATTTGTTACCTGCGCAAAAATACACGAATGATTCAACTTTCAAACCATTGGCTATTGATTTTTTGTTATTTTTACGCAATCTAAAAAGGGAAAGATGAGCACAGAAAGAATCCGGAAAATCATTAATAACAAAGAACTTAACAGGGAAAACCTAAGCTATTTGATTGGTCTGGAGGGCGAAGAAAGAGACTATTTTTTAAAGTCTGTTGGTGAAGAATACGTCAAATCGCTGGGAAAAAAGGTGTTTTTCAGAGGTCTTGTCGAATTTTCAAATTATTGTACCAAAGACTGCTATTATTGTGGTATTCGAAAAAGCAACAGCCACTCTGAACGCTATGACATAGATGACAAAGCGATCATTGACGCTGCTAAATTCGCACACGAACATAAATACGGCTCACTGGTCCTTCAGTCGGGCGAAAGGAGCGACAAAGCTTTTACAGAGCGCATTACAAGCCTTCTGAAGAAGATCAAAGAAGTCACAAAAGGAGAGTTGGGCATTACCATCTCACTGGGAGAGCAAAGCGAAGAAACCTATAAAGAATGGTTTGCAGCAGGAGCACATCGTTACCTCTTACGAATTGAAAGCTCCAACCGGGATCTTTATTACAAGATCCATCCTGAAGATGAGAAACACAACTTCGAGGCACGCATCAATTGTCTTCGCTCCCTTCAGAAACATGGCTATCAAACCGGAACTGGCGTGATGATAGGATTACCCTTCCAAAACTATGATGATCTTGCCGATGACTTATTATTCTTTAAGGAATTGAATGTTGACATGGTTGGTATGGGACCTTTTATTGAACATACCGAAACACCGTTATATGATTTCAAAGATGAACTGTGGCCCATTCAACGAAGATTTGAGGTAGCCTTGAACATGATAGCAACACTGCGCCTTTTAATGCCGGATATCAATATTGCAGCTGCCACGGCTCTTCAGGCTATCGATCCAATGGGTCGTGAAAAAGCACTTCGTTACGGTGCCAACGTGATTATGCCAAACATTACACCAACAGCTAACCGTAAGGATTACACCTTGTACGAAAACAAACCTTGTACCGACGAAGGCGCTGATGACTGCTCCAACTGCTTGAGCATCCGTGTTGAAATGGCAGGTCGTGAAATAGGCTATAGCGAATGGGGCGATTCAAAGCATTTCTTCAAAAGAACAGGCAAAGATTAAAGCAAATCAACAAATTTCATACGACTAAGTCACTCCACTAAGATAGCAGAGGTAGGCTATAAAGGTATTCTTTGGGGGTAATTTCTTGTTAGTAGTTTGATCGATGTTTATTCGACCAAAATTGAATAAATATGGGGTCACGCGCATAAATCGGACCTGTATATTAAGCTTAATCACAATCGGGCATTGGCCATGCCGGTGCATGGGACAGAAGTACCCATGTGAACAATTGTTGTTGTACCGGGCTATGATGTGTCAGACCTACAGCCTGCTATTTACAGCTTGGGAATCAAATCCGCAGGAATTAATCCGTTAAATCCCATTACCCCGATGGCTATCAGGGCGTGGTCAAAAGAAAAAGAAAACCGTGGTTTCATAGGAAGTAGAGTATTGTACAATACCAATGATTTAAATAAATAAAAAAGAATGAACCACGAATTACACGAATTGTGCAATCGCTACGCGATTACTATGGCGCAGCAATAATCCGTTAAATCTGATTACCCCGATGGCTATCGGGGTACACGAATTATTGACTGGACCATTTGATTATTGTTACAACTAATCGCTAAGCTATTAGATAATTCGTGTAATCCGTGTAATCCGTGTAATCCGTGGTCAAAAGGAAGAAATCCGTGGTCACAAAAATCATTTTCTTAGTTCATCAATATAATTCAACGCATATAACTTAAACACAATCGGGCATTGGCCATGCCGGTACATGGGACAGAAGTACCCATGAGAACAATTGTTGTTGTACCGGACTATGATGTGTCAGACCTACAGCCTGCTATTTACAGCTTGGGAATCAAATCCGCAGGAATTAATCCGTTAAATCCCATTACCCCGATGGCTATCAGGGCGTGGTCAAAAGAAAAAGAAAACCGTGGTTTCATAGGAAGTAGAGTATTGTACAATACCAATGATTTAAATAAATAAAAAAGAATGAACCACGAATTACACGAATTGTGCAATCGCTACGCGATTACTATGGCGCAGCCAGTTTCTTCGGTATTTGTGGCAGTCAACTTCGGAACCGCATCGGAACGTGTTCGGTAATCCTTCGGTAATTGTTCGGTAATTGTTCGCTACGCGCGTAGCCAAAGCAATTCCGAACAATTACCGAAGAAACCCCAAAAAAGACCCGAATAAGGTCCATTTATGACCCCAAAAAGGCTCAAAGAGGTTAAGAAATGACGTTTTTTGGATCATTTTTCAGGTTTTTCGAACAAAAACAGCATTTTCTCTAACGTGTATCGCGTAGTGTTTTTAACATAAACACCACTCAAAATTACTTAAACATCACGTAATGTGCAACATACACATTCCGTCAAATTACAATGCATGCACTGTCATTGCAATGAGCTCTTAATCGCTTTATGTTTGTTGAAAATTGAACTCAAAATACCTCCGTCATGAACTTAACGAAAATGAACAAGTACCTTTACGGCTATACCGATCATAAACCAACTGCACATTCCGTTGAAGGTCAATTTCTACGGATTAATTTTCGGTTGCACCGGTTTGATGGGCGTTGGGTAACCCGGTGCGTCGCTAAGCTTTGCCCACGAGTGTTCGAAAAGATTCAAACATTCACATAATATAGTGTTTTGCAAGCTGTAAATCAGCTCTCCTCCTGGCAAGGAGGAGAGCTGATTTACATGATGCATAGATCTATACGTTTATAAAACTTCTTTTCGAACACAATTGAGCGTTGCCCCGGGCTATGGTTTGACAGACGTTCAGTCTGCCAGTTACAGCCTGGAAAAATTCCGCAGGAATACAATCCATTAAATCGGTGGATTGTGCTAAAGTATCATTTAAACTCTTTGTCATTATAATCCCATTGCAGAACATTGGCAATGGAGGGAATAATATGTTGTGCCATTTTTAGCTGCCCCTGATAAGATGGATGATAATCAGAGCCCAGATCCGATGTTTTATTCAACAAAAAAGAGGGAATGCCGATGAAGTACAAATTCCTGTCATTATATATCACACGTGATGACTCCACCACCTCTTTAACGTTGCTATAAGCAGGCTCGTTAACCATAGGTCCGCTGACACAGAAGATGGGCACATCACCATAATACTGTCGTATGTTGCGTATAAACCGCTTATAACGATCAATAAAAACAGCTTTATCGGGCCGAATATTAGTCGAATAATCATTGGTTCCCAAATTGATAACCACCGCTTCAGGTTTCCATTTTGCAAAATCCCAATGCAACGACGTATCCATATCCAATGATTGATGGTAGCGTTGTGGTAAGGTGGCCAGCTCGGTTGACACTTTCTTTTTATCACCATAATTACGTACCACTCCCAAACCAGAGTGTGCTGTAACATAACACTCGGCTTCAAAGGCGCGCGCCGTAATAAAAGCATACGACAGGTTGACATTTTCTGTTTCGGGAAGAAAATCCTCCTCAGGTGTTTTTCCTTCTGTTCCATAACCGCAGGTGATGGAATTACCAATAAACTCAATTTTTCGCTGAGGAAGAGCTTCATATGCAGCAATATTTGCCTTACTACTTAACTGAACGCCTTTAAAAATAGTGGTACCCATCTCTCCTTCAGTTCGTTTCAGAAGCCTGCAGGTATGCCAGCCCTTTCCTTTTATGCCGGATACGGCATAAACCGTATCAACAGGAGCATGCATCACCTCTTTTAATTGATCATCAATAAACACATTGAAGTAGTTGCGCTCTCCTCCCTCAATAAGAAATGCGAGCTCCTCCCCCTTGAACTGAAAGTAAATGGAGGTTCCCGGCCAGTCATATCGTACTTCCTTTGGATTGGTAAAGTCAAAACGACCGGAGTAAGTGAAAGCCGGGTTATCAGGGTAAATTATTTGTGTTTGAGCAAGCATTGTATTTAAAACAAGCAGTAAAACTGCACTTAATATTAATCGCATCACTTATTTTTTTAACCTTTTGATCTTAAACAACTACACATTCTGCATCTCTTAAGTAATCCTCATCAAAGGCAGCACCAATTCCAATACCATCCCCAATGGTCCATAAGCCCTTTCCTTCGTAATTGATTCCTCCCTTTACCGGATCTTCAGCCAGCATTAACGATGAATCGATATCGTAATGCACCACATTGGGACATGCCAGCACAAAATGCATTAAAGCAGTGAGGGCATATCGCGATTCTGACATACACCCAACCTGGCACTTAACGCCAGCAGCTTCGGCAATGGCATTGATCTTTAATGCCGTATTGATACCTCCCGATTTGGAAAACTTAATATTGAAATAATCACAAGCTCCAATTTTGGCCAGTTTCATGGCATCATGATGTGTAAAAACCGATTCATCGGCCATAATTGGAACAGGGCTATTCTGACGCACCTTGGGCAACTCCATATAATTCCAGGCAGGTATTGGTTCTTCGCAATGTTCAATATTGTATGGACTAAGCTTCTGTAAGGTTTTAATGGCAGTTATAACATCCCAGCCCTGATTGGCATCAATGCGAATGGGGTAATCATTGCCTACCGCCTCACGAATTGCCCTGATTCGGGCCACATCATCCTTCGTGTTTGTGCCAAGCTTAACCTTTATGGCAGGGAAACCTTCGTATTTAAAATTGAGGGCATCAGCAGCCACTTTATCAGGCGTTCCAATACTGATGGTCATATCGGTATATATTTCACGATTATTGGACCCTCCTAAATACTGATACAGAGGCAAACCAGCCCTCTTTGCCGCCAGATCATACAAGGCCATATCAAAGGCACTCTTCATGGTGTAATTACCAAAAACCGCTTTATCTATCTCTGCCAGGCGCTCATTCAAAGCATAGGGATCTTTCCCCTTAAGCATCTGAGCAATTTGCTTTGAAAGCTCAAAAACCGTTTCCTGGGTTTCTCCGACAATAAAAACAAAGGGCGCACACTCCCCCGTTCCAATTAATCCATCGGAACAATGAATTCGTACCACCACATTTGTCGCAGAGGGTATAACACCTAATGAAATAACAAATGGCTCTTTATAGGGGATATTGAGTTTGATTACCTCAACTTTAGTGATAAGGGGCATGATGTAATAATTTAAGGATAAACTACAAGTTACTAAAAACAAACAAAGAGGGCACACGGGCCCTCTTTATCCATTTATTTTTAAAAGCAAATATTAATACCCAGGGTTTTGAGTGATAGCTCCAAATGAAGCATCAATCTCAGCCTGTGGGATAGGGAACAATTCGTTTTTACCCGGAGTAAAGTTCTCATGCAGTAGCTCATCGCCTCTACCTGTTCTTATCACATCCCAAAAACGATGGTGCTCTAAGGCTAACTCAACACGTCGCTCATGATAGATATCCTTCAACAACTGCGCTCCTGAAGAGGTAACATCTGGCAAAATGGTGTTATCACCAGCTCTGGCTCTTTTACGAACTTCGTTAACATATTTCTTAGCGTTTGTTTCATCACCCGTATGATAAGCCGCTTCAGCATACATCAGGTAAACATCGGCCAATCGAATAACGATTTCGTTTAACGGGCTGTTTCTTGAACTTAAGGTAGGACGCTCCGAAGGCTTTAAGAAGTCTTTACGACTATAATAACCCGTTACATCATCAGAACCGGCTTGCACTTCGCCTTCTATTTCCTCACCGCGCACAATAATAGTTGCTTCACGACGAGGATCACCTGTTTCATAAGCATCATATAAGTCCTGAGTTGGCTGCATCAATCCCCAACCCCAGATGTTACGTGGCATTACGAATACAGTAGAGAAGTTACCACCATTACGCCATGCACTTGATTCAGATTTGCTTTCAAAGAATTGAATTTCCCAAATTGATTCAGGTCCATTCTCACCGGCTAAGGTAAATTGCTCACCATAATTTGGAATCAGATAATAATCGGTCATGTCGATTATTTTTTGGAACTCTGTTTTTGCTTGTCCCCACTTTTCCTGATACAGATAAGCTTTACCTAATAAACCAATAGCGGCCTCCCTGGTAGCATGACCAATTTCTTCATCTAACAATTCCGATTTTCGAGGCAATACAGTCGCCGCATATGCAAAATCTTCTTCAATCAATTGATAAACCTCTTCAGCTGTTGCACGAGGAATGGCATAGTTACCTACATCAGGTACCTCATCAAACAATGGCACTCCACCGAAAGAACGCACTAATTCAGAATAATAATATGCTCTTAGAAAGCGAGCCTCACCAACAATGCGATTTTTATCTTCCTCGGTAATATCTTCTACAACATCAGCCTTTTCAATTGTCAAGTTAGCATAGTAAATACCACGATAAATACGAGTCCACCACCATGAGTGGAACTGGAAGTTTGAAGAGGTAGCCCTAAACTCTTCTATTTCTTTAGCTGAAACAAAATCACCAGGCTCACTACCTTTCGTTGCATCATCAGATGCCACGTCTCCCAAAAAGAAACGATTAGAAATATACCTGTAGTTCTTTAATTCAGAATATGCAGCGATCAATTGCCCCTCAAGTCCGTCTTGAGTTTTATAAAAATCTTCTGAACTTTGCTCACCCTGTTTCTTTTTCTCAAGAAACTCATCTGAACAAGACGCCATCATAACAACGGCAACACTTGCTAAAATATATAGTAACTTTTTCATTTTTTATTCAATTTTAGAAATTAGAAAGTAAGGTTAAGACCTAATGAAACGGTACGTGCATGAGGGAAAATACCTTCATCAATACCTGAAGAATACTGGTCATAATAACCAATTTCCGGTTCCAAACCTGAATACTTCGTAAAGGTTAATAAGTTCTGACCACTTACATAAACGCGACATCTTTCAATACCTGCTTTTTCAGTAAATGTTTGTGGCAAAGTATAGCCTAACTGAATGTTACGCAGGCGCAGGTAACTTCCATCCTCCAGATAGCGATCTGACACTCTGAAGTTATCATTTGCATCTGCTCCATTTAAAATAGGAATATCATTACTTGTTCCTTCACCAGACCAACTACCTAGTATATCACGATACTTATTCGTCGTTTTTCCAGGGTTCATTGTTTCGAAGATCATGAAGTTGTAAATATCGTTACCAACAACTCCTTGCCAGAACATTGATAAATCGAAGTTTCGATACTCCATATTAATGTTCATACCAAAAGTAAAATCAGGGTGTGGCGAACCTATAAACGTTCTGTCGGCATCATCAAGCTTCCCATCAGGTTGACCTGTTAAATCACCATTCTCATCGTATCCATTAATATCTTTAAAGCGAATATCACCAGGGATAGCATCACCTTGCATAAGGTTACCTTCTGCATCGGCATGCGCATTTACCTCATCCCAGTTTTGGAATAAACCATCGGTAACGTATCCGTAGAAAGCACCAATTTCGTGACCAACCTGCGTACGGGTTGAATTATCGATACGCACATAACCAGCCGCAATGAAATCTTTACCACCTAAGTTAACCACCTCATTCTTAATACTTGCAATATTGAAGTCAACGTTATATTTGAATTGACCTACCTGATTTTTGTGACCCAAAACAAATTCAAAACCTTTATTCTGAACATCACCCACATTTGAATATGGAGAAGTTGTATAACCAATAAAGTTAGGAATTGGCGCGCGTAACAACATATCCTTCGTATCCTTAACGAAATAGTCAAATGTAGCAGTCAATTTATTATTGAAGAATCCAAGATCTAAACCAACGTTGGTTGATTCTGTCACCTCCCAGTGAATTTTCTTATTACCAACACCTTCAATAGTTCCACCATAATGCAATAACTGATCAGCATTGTCTTTTCCAAATACATAACCATATTGCTGGTTCATACTTACCGTAGGGTCCTCGTATTGGTAAAGATCAATTTTATCATTACCAATTTGTCCCCATCCACCACGAATTTCAACTCTTGTTAAGAAACCACCTGTAACAAGCGATTGCATGAAGCCTTCGTTCGATAATTTCCACTTAACAGCGGCGGAAGGGAAGGTACCCCATCTTTTTTCCGGTCCAAACTTAGACGAACCATCGCGACGAACATTACCGGTAAATAAATACTTATTATCATACGAATATGTCAAACGTCCTAAGTATGAAAACATGGCCCACTCAGACTGTAATAATCCGTCCGCTGAAGCCATGCCGTTCTCATCACCAGTTGCAGCACGCAAATATCTCAAATAAGATTCATCACTTGGAATATTATTTTTGCTAGCTGAAAACCATTCCCATTCACTTTCTTGTGCATCCAAACCAGCCATTATTGAGAATGAGTGTTTCTCAATTTCTTTCATATACGTTAAAGTATTAGTCCAATTCCAAGTCAGTGTTCGATCATTTCTTCGAAATACGCTATTAACCAAATTTTGCTCATCTGCTGCATAATTATATGTTGGGTTAAAATTGAACCTATCAACAACATTTATATCCATACCATAACTTGTACGAAACACAAGATCATTAATAATTTTATAATCCAAGTAAGCGTTACCGGCTATTCTTAGCTCGCGTCTTTTGTTGTGAGTATTTGCAATCTGTGCCACCGGATTTTTAACATCGGTATACGGCGATGACATAAATTCACCATCTTCCCCGCGCACCGGTGTGATTGGATCTAACTTTAGGGCCGAGTTAACAATACCATTAAAATAATCTCCTTCGTTAATTACCTTACGAGTGGATTCAGAAATTGAAAGATTCTGACCAATTTTCAACTTATCAGACACCTGCATTTCAGTGTTAACACGCATTGAATAACGCTTGTAACCTGAACCTTCAATTAAACCATCCTGATTAAAGTAGTTCCCTGATACAAAAGCTTTCACTTTTTCAGTACCTCCAGAAACTTTCACATTATAATCTTCAATAACAGCACTGCGTGTGATTTCGTCCCACCAATTGGTTGTGTGTGTTAAATCATCGGCTCCAGGTCTTAGTACTAATTCATCATTACCACCATTAAAATTGGCAATATTAATGACATCATACCATTCTTCAGAATTCAGCAAATCAGGTTCTTTCCATGCCGTTTGAACACCCCTGTATGCATCAACCTCAACACTAAGCGCTCCTTCTTTGGCTCTTTTTGTGGTAATTAAGATCACACCATTGGCACCTCGCGAACCATAAATGGCAGTTGCAGAAGCATCTTTCAACACCTCCATTGACTCAATATCTTTGGAGTTAAGGAATCCAATAGAAGAAACAGGTAAACCATCAACAACATATAAAGGATCTGAATTACCAACAGTACCGCGACCACGAATAGTCACTGTCATTGGTGATCCTGGCGATCCTGTATCAGAAGTAATATTTACACCAGCAACTTTACCCTGCATGGCCTGCATGACTGTTGCAGTTGACATTTTCTCCAGTTCTTCAGCTTTTACCGAAGCAACAGCACCTGTAATATCACTCTTTTTCTGTACACCATAACCAACAGCAACAACCTCATCCAAACCAATATAATCGGGCAACATCGTTACGTTTATAATACTCTGTCCGGCTACACTAAATTCCTGAGACTGCATTCCTATAAAAGAAAATTGCAAGGTCTCACTCTCTGATACTTCCAATGAATACTTACCATCAATATCAGTAATTGTACCCTGTGAAGGATTACTTTTAGGAACCACATTTACACCTGGTAATGGCACGTTCTGATCATCAATAACAGTACCAGTTATTGTTTTTTGTGCCTGGCCATACATGACCAAAGAACACAATAAAAACAAGCTAAATAATATTCTTTTCATCGATTTGTTATTTAATTAATTACTTTTCGAAAAATCATAGTTCCATTCTACTTTTTCGAGAATAGACCAATTATCCATCCAATTACCCCCCATATTACTTCCGGGAATTTTCCAAATGGAAGTTTGAGGACCCGATGCTTTAATAGCTCTGTTAAGAACATCTACACCAATTGCATCGTCTCCTGTTTTTTCTGCACTGATAATATGAAAAACCGGCTTTTTCGCGCCAAGACTTTCATACTCCTGATTGCCTGTCGCAATGCTATTCTCTGGGTTTTCCGCCCATTCTCCACCCCACATTTCCATGTACGTCTGTGGCATGTGCGCATCAACATATTTATCAACTATATGAATGGCAAAGTTATGGTAGGCAGGGTTGCCCCAGGTTGTGACTATCAAGGGAAATGATTCATCAATAAATCCATCCTTCACAGCCTCCATCATTTGCTCGTAAAAAGCCATCATCACTTCTTCAAGCTCAACTGTTTTGCCATCGAACTCTGCTTCCAGGTCAATTACATAACCATCATAACCTGATTTAGCAGCCTCATAAAGGGTGAGCGCTTGCTCTTCCGCATCACCCGGATAGTTATAGGACCAGGCATACACCTCCAGCCCTTTTCTTTGGTAATAGCTTAAAAATGCTTCACCATTTGATTCTTCAACATTTGCGGCTTCAGACCATGTATTACGTCCATCACCAACTTTGATAAATACTCTTTTAACTCCCAAAGGATAAATTTTATCAACCACTTCCATGTGAGACTTAAAACCGGTTTCTTCCAGGTACCAAATCCAAAGTCCCAGTTTATTGGTCGTTGATTCAGAATTAAAAGCTGTTGCTTTTCTTTTAATAACAGTAACAGGAATACTGTAATCAGCCAACACAGCGTCATCATTGTTCAATGCCTTCAACACCAGGTTTCTTTTACCGGCTGAACTTAACTGTATTTTGATTTCAAAATTACTTCCTGCTACTTGCTGGTTCAACACCTCTTGTTCTCCATCGTATAAAACAACCGACGTAATAGCATCACCAACAATTTTACCCCCAAGCTGAAATACTTCATCTTGCAGAATTTTCTCTACAAATTCAAGTTTTGCGAGGGCAGCCTTTGCAACAAACTCATCATCATCAGAGCCATCACATGCCACAAAGCATGTAATAATTAGCAGAATATATGGTAATAGATAGTTCTTCATTTATGAATTACTTATTCTGCATCAACAGGAATATGAAGACCTACGCTTCCATCTTCACCAATTGCAGCGTAAACTTTTTCTCTTGGATAGCTTACATATTCGCCAGCTGTTTCAGATTTTGCGTATTCTCCACCAACTGCAAGATCCCACTTACCAGCTGGATCACAAACAAGGAAAGAGCGATCATTGCGTCCAACCAAAACAATCTGATGCTGGAAAGTCGCATCTTTCATAAAGTCACCATGCACGATAACAGGCTGACCACTTTCTATGGCTGCATCAATCTCGGCATATGTTCCATTTGCTTTACTGTCCAAAGTTTTAGGACCGCCATAATAAGGAGATTCATTAATGTACACACGGTGTAAATTATCAACATTATTAGCAATAATCTTCGGCCATACACTAACATAATAAGAAGCTACCCAATCAGGATCATGCGCATTAATGTCACCACCCAGTTCACCCTGGAAATTAGCATTTGAAGGGTCAAAACCGTAAAAATTCATCACACTGGTTAAAGCAGAGTAGCCAGCTGAAGCATCAGCATCATAAGACATCTCCGCATCTGCATATGTATTATTATACATATAGAAGTATGGGATACCTTCGATTGTAAAAGGAAAATACTCACGAACAGGCACTGTTAACACCTCTCTTGACTGATTAATACCTTTCTCAGTAGTTAAGTCAGCAGTTAAATTAAGCTTCTTATTGGCAAATCTAACCTCTTCAATAAGGTACTCAGTCTCTACATAATACTGTAATTGTTCTTCCATGTAGCTAAAGTCAGATGGTGAGAACTCTTTCTCTACCTGACGTTCACCAACCTCACCAGTTACAGGATCGATCACCGCACTATACAATACAATTTTTTGAACCTCATTGCCTTCAAATTGCTTAAACCGAAGTCTGATCTCCAGCTCCGCCCCTTCGACATAAGCTTTTTCGTAGCCATTACCGTCAAAATCCGTAGCCGGCATCCAGCTTACAGGTGTTGTTCCATAGTTGCTATCAACATCATCTTCGCAGCCTTGAAAAACGACTAACGAAAAGATCGCTAACAAACTTAAAAACCAAACATTTTTTTTCATAGATACTTACTTTTAATTTGATTAATTGGATTAATATTTAACTCACTATTTTCTTAGAAAAACTTATCTTCTCTGTAATGATCCTGCAGATGATCAATTGTGAACCAGACGAATAGGGTATTTGCTGTTCTCCATACCTATTAGCACCCAAATCATTTACCTCCTCCAGTTTCCGGCCTAATGCGTCGTACAGTTCTATACTTATAATTTGCCCAAGCGAGTGACTGGTGGGCATCTTCACCTTTATTATTTCATTGTGTCTGTCGTGACACACGACTACTTTAGCTGTATCTTCAGCCAGCTCGTCATCAATACCGGTTCGTTGATTATAGTTCAGTTGATTAGGATTATACACGTAATCGAAATTTTGAGACATGCCGCAGGGATCGAACATATCCCGCCTGGTTCCCAATTCAAAGTGCAGGTGACGTACTTCGCTACGACCTGAATTTCCCATTTGCCCGACTATCTGTTCGGCATAAAGCTCGTCGCCAACTTTTACAGTGATCGAATTCTTTTTTAAATGGGCATAGCGTGTATAAACAGAGCCATGCTTAACCACCACATGATTACCCCAGCCGGCTCCACACTCTCGATTGTAGTTATTGTGTTTAAACTGGCTGCTTTCAGGACATCCTTCGCGCACATAAACCACTTGTCCGGCAGCTGCCGTATGGATATAAACATGCTCTTTTGATGTATCTTCATGCACGTAATCCATGCCTTCATGAGAAGCTTTATTACCAGGAGTACCGCTAAAGGACACTAACCGGGTGTAATTAGAAGGAAAAAACCAATCAGTATCATTCACATCAGCAGGCAGTTCACCACCTGTCATTTGAGCGGGTCCGGGATCTTCAACCGATGATACCACCCTATCGCATTGTCCGTATATAGCGGGCAAAAACACAAAGCTTACCAGTATTATGCTGATTACATGTTTCATGATCGTTTTTCTAATGCGTTTGTTGCTTTATCAACCAGGTAAAGAATCGATTGATAGTTTATTCCACTGTGCAAAGACAGACCGATTTCGCAGGTGCGACTGGTGCTGTATCCTGCTACAGCCCGTTCAGGCACTTCATCCTTTAAATACCTCAATGCACTTTTATTCAATTCGGGCAGGTTAAAACCCTTATCACCAGCCCAACCACAACAACCTGTCTTTTCAGGTTTGATAACTTCCGCGGCACAAAGGCGTGCCAACTCAAGGAGCTTATTATCCAGCCCCATTTTTGTCGAACTGCATGTAGCGTGCACCATCACTGTCTCATCCTGAATCTCAAATTGCAGGTAGTCCTTCAAATAGACCAGGGTAAAATCAATTGGCTCCATTAAATTCAGTCGTTCATCCATCAACTCTTTCATGCGCAATAAGCAGGGGCTCATATCACATAACACAGGATAACGACCATTATCAGTAGCCAATAAAAGAGCTGCTTCCAGCTCCTTAAGCTTGTTCATTCCCTGACCTTTAAAACCTTTGCTATCGAATGACATTCCACAACAAAGGTTCGTCAGGTTCTCAGGATAAATTATTTCATAACCGGCCTTATTGACCAGCTTCTTTGTTACTGCCGTTAATGCCTCCTTTGATTGTGTATCGGCATCATTACCCATCATGCGATTGATACACGCCGGGAAATACACAACCTTTCTGTCAGAACGAACATCAGATTCCGTATTCACTTTCTTTGCACCCAAAGGCATGTGTTTATTCCACAATGGAATGCTTCGACCAGAAGCCCTATGTACAAATGAGCCGCCTTTTTCCATTAACTTCTCAGGCAACACGCGCTGCAGGCCTCCCACAAAAGATAAAGCCCCACGGGCAACACCATTGAACGCAGCATAATTACCGGCAATAAAGTCAGCTGTTGCCATGGCCAGGCTTCCTTTATTCTCAAAGCGCAGATCTTTGATCAGCTTTCCTGTATTGATGCCAACAGGGCAATTCAATGCACATAATCCATCGGTTGCACAACTTTCATCACCTTTATAAGCAAAGGCTTTTGCCAGCTTCTTATATTCTTTATGAGAATCCACCTCACCGGATTCCAGCGCCCTGTATACGGTTATGCGCTGACGCGGTGTTAAGGTTAAATCACGTGAGGGACAATTACTTTCGCAAAAACCACACTCTATACAGTTATCCACAACAGGATGAGCTTCAGGAAGTGGTTTTATATTTTTAGTATAAACCTCAGCATCGTCATTAAGCAATACACCCGGATTTAAAATACCAGTCGGGTCAACTGCTTTTTTCAGCTGCTTCATCAGCTTATAGACCTCAGAACCCCACTCATACTCAACAAAAGGAGCCATGTTGCGCCCCGTACCATGCTCAGCCTTTAAGCTGCCGTTGAAACGGTTAACAACCAAATCGGCCAAACTATGCATAAAAGCTTTGTAGTTATCCATCTGCCACGACAATTTAAAGTCGGGCATAATCAAGAAATGGATATTACCATCCAGGAGATGTCCCCAGGTTACTGAGCCATGATAGTTGTGTTTATCCAGTAAAACCTGTAATTCAGGCAGGGCCTCATCCAGAACCTCACCAGGAAATGCCACATCTTCAATGATACAAGTAGTCCCTCCGGGCCTTGTGGCAGCTGCCGATGTAAACAATCCTTTCCGGACCTTCCAGTAGGTGTTGTAATCCTTTTCATTATCGGTAAAAACAATGGGAAATAAGGTTTCAACTTCACTTAACTTCTCAACAATTTCCTGTTGTTGCCTATGCAATTCTTCAGCCGTATGAGCAGCTGTTTCAACAAGCAATGCAGCGGTACCCAGAGGCAATTCTTTTAAAAATGCCGGTAAACCTTCAACATCCTCTACTGCACGTAATGCATTTCTGTCCATTAATTCAGCCGCACTTACTTTGCACGAGCGTAATGGCATGATACACCTGGCTGCATCTTTGATGGAAGGTAAAAATATTAATGCACAGGTTCTGTTGGCGGGATCCTCTATGGTATTCATTGTAACCTCAGAAATAAATCCCAGGGTACCTTCCGATCCAACCATCAGGTGCATTAAAATATCTATTGGGTCTTCGAAATCCATCAATGAATTCATTCCGTACCCTGTCGTATTCTTTAATTGATATTTAGAACTTATTTTATCCGATACACTCTCTGTATTAAGTATAAGTTCACGAATACTACTTAACTCTTTCAATAGAGCTGTATGGCTTTGAGCAAAAGCTTCACGGCTCTTATCATCATTGGTCACAAGCAAAGTGCCATCGCTCATGACAAGGCGCATGGCTTCAATTGTATTGTAACTGTTGGTTACGATCCCATAGCTGGCTCCACTGGCATTATTGGCAACAATACCACCAATTTTGGCTGCATTAATGGAAGCCGGACTAGGACCTATCTTATAACCGTATTTAGCCAGTTGCCGATTGGCGAATCCTCCGCGAACGCCTGGCTGTAGTTTTATTTTCCTACCCTCATCGAGTATTTGGTACCGATTGAATTCCGGTCCTATCTCGATCAAGACCGAATCGGAAATAGTCTGGCCCGACAAACTCGTTCCACCAGCCTTAAAAGTGACAGCAACAGATAAACGATGAGCCAGGCTTACAACCTTCTGCAATTCCTCTTCATTGTTAACCTGCACAACCAACTGAGGTATCAATCGATAAAAACCGGCATCTGTTCCTTTGGCGAACCTATCGATGTATTCAGCGTACACCTGCTGTCCCGGCAATATAGCTTTTACCTCTTTTCTGAAATCAGATATGTTATTCTTTCCTGCCATCACTCAACTATCCACTATAATTTCACCACACCGATACCGGGATGCTCATTCAGCGTCACCTTCCCGTCAATCACCTTCACACCCTCAAACACATCATTGGATATCAATAAATTACCATCCAGATCAGCCCAATCAACCAATGGTGATATTTGCGAAGCCGCTGAAATGGCACATGATGTAGCCGTCATACAACCAATCATCACTTTCATGTCCATGGCACGCGCCAGGGTCATCATTTTTCGTGCTGCGCGCAGGCCACCACATTTCATCAGCTTAATATTGATTCCCGAATACACTCCCTTCAATGGCAACACATCATCCACTGTTTGTAAAGCTTCGTCGGCTATGGTTGGCAGAGGACTGTTCTCGGTTAACCAGGCCATATCGTCCATCGCTTCTTTTGCTTTTGACATGGGCTGCTCAACAAAAACAACACCTTGCTCTTTCAACCAGTGCGTTAACTCCAGCGCCTCATGCTTATCTTTCCAGCCCTGGTTAACATCAACACACAATGGCTTATCCGTTACTGAGCGTATGGTTGATATCATTTCCTTATCATTCCCCCTGCCCAGTTTCACTTTCAATATATTATAAGGTGCGGCCTCTTCAACTTTCTGACGGACCACATCAGGCTCATCAATACCAATGGTGAAACTGGTACTTGGTGTTTTAGACGCATCCAAACCCCACATTTTATGAAGTGGTTGCCCAACCAGCTTACCCAATAAGTCATGCAGAGCAATATCAACAGATGCCTTGGCTGCATAATTACCAGGCATAACACTATCTACATAAACCAGGATATCTTCCAACAAATACGGACTGGCAAATTGTTCGAGCTTAACCATCGACAGGAACTTGGCTGCTGTTTCATGCGATTCACCCAGGTAAGGTGGCATAGCCGCTTCACCATAACCAATAACGCCATCGTACTCTATTTCAACCAACATCACCGGGGTCGTTGTCCGCGAACTGGAAGCAATGGTAAAAGTATGCTTCAACTGTAAGTCATATGGTTTAAATGTCAGTTTCATTTTAGCATTGGTCTGATGACCTTTTTTTGATCCACCAGCACTACAGGCGTTTAAAGAACCACCAACAAAAGCAGCTCCGGCTATCAGTCCTGATTTCTTTATAAAATCTCTTCTGTTATTCATCAACATTCCACTTTATTCTTTAGCATTCACATACCAGCTATGCTGAGAGACAGGCATTAGGCCTTCACTTACACCTTGCCCTATATAGCGTTGAGCCCCAAGCCACGAACTGGTGCGGTATTCACTGTAATTTTCCCTTGATTTATCCAGACTGTTAATCTTAACCTGACCCGATGAATGAATGTACTCGGTATCGCCAATATACATAGCTACGTGAGTAACCCTGCCTTTCTCCGCATTGCCGAAAAAGAGCAGATCTCCAACCTGAAGGGCTTCTATTTTCAGGTCGACTTTCTGACCATATTTTATTTGCTGTGATGCATCCCTGGCAAGAATATATCCATTCATGAAATAGATATTTTTCATAAAACCAGAGCAATCAACCGCTTTTGAGGATGTCCCTCCCCATAAATAAGGCAGCCCCATAAAAGTTACAGATTGTGACACCAATGCCTCCTGGTCCAGTTCAATACCAGACATCCAATCACTTAACAATATTGCCTGTTTTGGATTTACTATTCCGCTTCGACCATCCGGCAGCAATACATTTACTTCATCAGCACTATTATTTACCTGTACAATACTACCTTTTACCAGGTCACTTACTCTTTTCCCATTTTCATCCAGCAACCAGCAGTCTTCAAGAATAATGAAACGCTCACTGCTTTTCCACGCGGAAAATGCTTCATCATCCATTGCCTTTAATGACGAGTTATTGACCCAGGCTATATAATGATCGGGAGCCTGGATTAAACTCCACCCATTTTCAGATTTAAGGATTTGCACAGGGGTTCCCATGATGATCTGCGATACCAACTGAGCGGCGTGCCTTGGCTCGTCCCTAAGATTAGCCACACTCAGAGAGGTAACACCCCACTTTTGTTTTTGTATTGGCAGAACGCTTATACTATCTATAATTGATATTTGCAGCTCTTGAATACGTTGAATTAAATCTGCTTTGGCATCTTCAACAGTTGTTTCTCCCACCAAAAGGACCTGACCAGGTAAAAACCGCACTTCAACATCAAACAGTGCCACCCTCGAGTCGGGCACCCACTCCTTTTTAACCGATTCAACTTCGGCTATAACTGCTTCATTTGACCCACCACATGCTGTAACTATTAATACTACAGCAACTTGTAAGACTATCAGAATTGTTTTCATATCTTTAGGTATGTTGTATTACATCTTACACATGTCAAAATTAGGAATTGTATTAACAATTGCAAACAATTATTGTATTTTTTATAACATGTACGACATATTATTGCTACTACACAACAACAGATAGTGCATTAAATCCTATTGCCTACTGACAGACAGGTGATAATCCCAGTGATTGAAATATAAATTCCCTTCTTTCCACTCTACCTCGCCACGCTGAAAATCCCATGGTTCACTTCTAAGAAATACTTTGGAAGGACAGAACTGCGCACCAATGCCATCATTTATTATTAAACGCCAGGCATCAATGCCCGATATATAAAACTCACGCAGACGATGATCTTCAGACTGCTGCAAACCAAATGACATATCCAAAGGCACCCAACCAACACCTTCGTAATAAACCTCGCACCAATCATGCAGGTTTTCTTCACCAGGGTGAAGCATCCAGCCACTTTGCCAACGTACCGGAATACCCCTGTAGCGAGCCATTGCCATAAACAATAAGGTTTGCATACCACAATCCCCTTTTCTGTTCTTTAATACATACTCCGGAATATTTGGCATTATACCATATTCAAGAGCTCCGGCCCATGGAATATTTTTATCAATCCAATAGTAAATATCCCTCACCTCAGCAACGGGATCACTCGTATCTCCACAAATACTATCAGCTAAATGCTTTATGTTATGAGTAAAAGCAATATGAGGCAATTGCTCTTTGGTATACTCCTTAAAAACTGCGCTTTCTTCATCATACGGCAATACATTATGCTTCGACAGATCAATGTATTCTGCCTGTGCATCAAAACTAAACTTCAGTCTGAATTCTGTTTTTTCACCTGCTACCGCAAGCTGTTCCACGTATACACTTCTGTGAACACAGGTATCATTGGACAAGATATAATCTCCGGGTGTAACATTAATCAATTTTACATTCGTTTGTCGCCCGTGTAATTCCTTGGGAAACGGCAACCAACAACGAATGGTATCACCAGCCGGTACTGCGTCCTTATCAACACTCACAACAAAGTCAATTACAAAGTTTTGCTTTTTAACCCTTGATCGATTGGACACATCAATTTCATCAAGTACTTCCTCGGAGTGTTTAAGACAAAAAGCATCCAGTGCCTTATCCAGTAAGCCGTCTCCGCGCCCCGTCAGAATAGCCAGGTTTGATGCGGCACGCTTAAAATAATGCATCTCTCCATCCAAAACCCTTCCTTCCAATAAACCTGAAGAATTCCAGTCACTCCACTCCTCTTCCGTATATTCACCAACTTTGGTTACTAATTGCTCCCTGACTTCCGATTCGCTAATCTTAAAATCTATCGCTATCCTTTTAGCAATCCGCGCCAACGAATCGGCCTTCATCCATTTCTCATCATACTTAACAGAGGTCTTTTTGATTGAATCGGCCCATCCTTTAACCTTATTTAATTCGCCACCTTCAAGCAGTATAAAAGGCATGGTCCAATCCACATTTTCCGTTTCATTATGCTGACATCCAAGGGATAGAAAAATAAAGAATAGCACAAGCGGTAATTTCAGTAAAGAGTTTTGCATAACTTAGTGATAGTAGTAGTAAATTAGAAAAACAAATTATATTTGTATTACATATTACAAATGTAATGACGATATTTGATATTCAAAACACTTTTTAACAATTAACAAGCAAATAACATGAGACGGACCTTTTTTTTTGCCATACTAATCTTTTCCTGTGCATTTATTCAGGCACAAAAGGTTAAAACCGGCATAGAAGTATTACAAGAATCTAAATTCAAGTCACTTGACGGCAAACGCGTTGGTCTTATTACGAACCCGACAGGTGTCAACAGCGAATTAAAATCGACAGTAGACATCCTGTTTGATGCATCCAATGTAGAACTTGTTGCTCTGTACGGACCAGAACATGGCGTGCGTGGTGATTACTCTGCCGGCGATAAAGTTGACTTTTTCACCGATCCCAAAACAAAGCTACCGGTCTACAGTCTTTATGGCAAAAACAAGAAACCGAGTCCTGAAATGTTAAAAGACATTGATGTATTGGTATATGATATACAAGATATCGGCTCACGCTCCTATACCTATATCAGCACATTGGGCCTGGCCATGGAAGCCGCCGCTGAAAACAACATTACACTGGTTGTGCTTGACCGTCCTAACCCACTGGGCGGAATTAAAATGGAAGGACTTGTTACCGAACCTGAGTTCATATCTTTTGTAAGCCAGTTCCCAATACCATATGTACATGGTTTAACCGTTGGGGAGTTAGCCGAACTGCTGAATGGTGAAAAATTACTTAAAGATGACGTAGTCTGTGATTTGGAAGTTATCAAAATGGATGGCTGGCAACGTACGATGACTTTTGAAGATACGGGATTACCCTGGATTCCTTCTTCTCCCCATATTCCTCATGCCCACTCTTCCTATTTTTATCCGGTCAGTGGCATACTGGGTGAGTTGTATGTTTATAATATTGGCGTTGGCTATACTCTCCCATTCCAGCTATTTGCGGCAGAATGGATTGATGCTGACAGTCTTGCCAACAACCTGAACGCATTGAAAATTGAAGGCATCACTTTCAGACCTGTTCATTTTAAACCCTATTACAGTGTATCAAAAGGCAAGATGGTTCATGGCGTACAGGTGCATTTCACCGATTATCAGAAAGCACCATTGTCGCTTATTCAGTTTTATATTTTACAGGAAGCCTATCAGTTATGGCCTGATCACAATGTATTTGAACTATGCACAGAGTCGCGGATTGGCATGTTTGATAAAGTAAGCGGTAGCGATAAAGTAAGAATAGAATTTACTAAAAACTGGAAAGTGGCCGACATTGAAGAGATGTGGTACAAAGACATTAAGTCTTTTAAGAAGACAGCGAGCAAATATTTTATTTATTAGGTGTCAGGTCATTAGATTGATGGACTGTTAGACGGTAGATATAGTATTGATTGAAAGAGGCCCCTTTTGCTGAGGGGCCTTTATTTTAAACAAAAAAAGAAAAAGATATTCAGAAACAGAATCAGCATATAACCACTTATAAACCTAAGCCTAAAACCATCCCCATAACTGCGGCGTCGTACTTTCCCTTGCATTCATAAACAAAGGGAAAGACCGATAATTATCGGGGTGATTGACACAGCTATGAGCATGAAAAACTTCTTCATAAAATTCAGATTATTTGAGTTAGTATAAAGTCTTTTGAGAAATACTAAACGACACTAAATGCCTAAGCGCAAAAGCCGACCAATGGCCGGCTTTTACATTATAATACACACAAACACAAACAGTACAAGCTAACCTGTACTTATACCTTTATAAATATTTTTTTACGGTATAATACCCAACCAATTGACCAAAAGAAAACAATGTGAACCAAAGCAAAAAGCAATGATCCATTCATATTGCCGGCAATAGGAACAAATACTCCTTCATATAATGCCGTATAACCATTCATCACGGTTGGGACGTCGCCATCTATCGAACTAAACTTTATTATTCGGGCCAATACTTTGACCCACAAGATTGAAAAGGCGAATATAAACAGTGGGTTCATACCAAAAACCACGAAGAAGGATGTCCATTTTTTATACCCTTTAATATCAACCAGCCAAACCAGCAAGCTAAGCAAGAGCATGGCCAGACCAGCGGTATATACCACATATGATCCTGTCCAGAGTGGTTTATTCAAAGGTAATAGCAGACTCCATAACAGGCCGGCTCCAACAAGTATACCGCCATTAAACAACAGCTTAAGAGGCAATTTACTTCTGTCAGAGTTTTTAATCAGTAATCCAACCAGGTAACCTAACAGCACAGTTGCAATAGCAGACATGGTGCTAAAGATACCTTCCGGATCAAAAGGCAAACCGAACCCTCTATACAGGTGACTTTCTCCCAGGATAGCTTTATCAAAGGGGATGGTGGCATTCTGCTCCAGCGAATAAGGCTCGCTTCCTCCAAAAACATATAAAGCCAGCCAGTGGATCAGCACTAATAATACTGCCGAAATAACTATTCCTCGTTTTTTAAACGACAAAACAATCAGCGAACTAAAGACATAGGCCAGCGCAATACGTTGCAGCACACCCATGATACGCAGTCTTGAGAAATCAGTCTGCCATTGAGGAAAAGAGTTTAAAAACAGGCCAATGGCAAAAATCAACAGCCCGCGTTTACCGATCTTTACTAACGATGCCTTGTTTAATCCATCGCCATATTTGGAGAAGGAGAAGAACATAGAAACCCCCATCACAAACAGAAAGAATGGAAACACCAAATCGGTTGGAGTACACCCATGCCAGGCTGCATGCCTTAGAGGGGCATATATATACGACCAGCTTCCGGGAGTGTTCACCAGGATCATTCCGGCAATGGTGATTCCTCTTAAGACATCAAGGGCGAGATAGCGTTTTGATTCTTTCATATCTTCAACTTACAGAAGGTTCTTTTATTCTTCGCTTTTTTTAATTCCAAACTGAGGATCAATCTTTAAGAATCGTATGATCAAGAATCCAGGGATTGTACAAATCATCACCCAGATAAAGAAGTTCTGATACCCGATAATTTCTTGAAGCCACCCTGATATCATACCAGGAATCATCATCCCAAATGCCATTAATCCAGAACAAATTGCATAATGCGCGGTTTTACTTTTTCCTTCAGAAAAATAAATCAGATACAACATATATGCTGTAAACCCGAATCCATAACCAAACTGCTCTACGGCTACACTGCACGCAACGATCCACATGCTCTCCGGTGTAAAATATGACAGGTAAACATAAGTCAGGTTCGGTAGGTTAATGGCTAAAGTCATCCACCAAATCCAATATTTCAAACCATTCCTGGAAGCTAAATACCCTCCAATAATTCCACCTAAGGTTAAAAACAGAATCCCGATAGTTCCATAAATAAGTCCTACATCACCTGTCGTTAATCCTAAGCCTCCAGCTTCTCTGGCATCCAAAAGAAATGGGGAAGCTAGTTTAACCAGCTGACTCTCTCCTAAACGGAAAACAAGTATAAAAACGAAGCCAATCCAGAAATTCTCTTTTCTGAAGAAAGAAACAAACGTTTCCCAAAACTCCATTAACATGTTTTCTCCTTCTGAAATTGGTTTATCTGCAGCAGGACGCGGCAAGAAGAAGCGATGATAAATAAGAAATATAACAAATAATCCTGCCAAAATAAAGAAGGTAACAGACCAAGCAAAAGGAATATTTCCTGATAAACCACGGAAACTGGCTTTGGTCACTTCTTCAAGTTTAGGATCAGCCTGTATCAACACCCATGCTTCTTTATCCCAGTTATTATGATTGAAGGTTAACCTCTGACCTTCGACAAGCGATAAATCTTTTGCCCCTCTGAAACGATCCATGTTAAGCACAATGGTTTCATCTGCTTCAGGTGCTTTTAATAAACGCAAGCCCAAACATGCAATATTTCCTTGTACAGCTCCTTTAAAGCTGGCTGATCTATCTTCCTTACCAAACTTCTCCTTTAACGATTCCTTTAATGGAGTAGAAACATGCTGTGACCACCATCCCGGTTCATCTTCAACAACTTCCTGCTCTGTTATGAAACCATTCGTTATGTTTTGATGATTGGCCCAATTTTTAATTGAATCGGCTTTTTGCTTTTCCAGCTTATTCAACCCAATAGTAATATCCTTTTGAGTAACAATAAATTGTTGCTCATCTGTTTTGGTAACACCTGAACCATAAGGCAAATGCCATTCTGTTTTTTGATGCTGCGTACTAACAGTAAACTCAACCGGTTCAAGTCCAGTAGAAGATTCGATAAATCCAGCCAATATAATTAGCAGTCCTTGCCCTGTAATCATAGCCAATCGATAAAAAGTACTGCGGATACCAATAAAATAAGCTTGTTGGTGCTCATCCAGGTCTAACATATAAAAACCGTCGGCAGCGATATCATGCGTAGCAGAACTAAAAGCCAGCAACCAGAAAAACATCAGGGTATACTGAAAGAAATCGGGTACTGGTATTGTTAACGCAACCCCTCCCAGGCCAACGCCTATAAGCAATTGCATAATGACAATCCACCAACGTTTGGTTTTTAAGATATCAACCAATGGACTCCATGCAAACTTGATAACCCATGGAAGATAAAGCCAACTTGTATACAAGGCGATGTCTGAATTAGAAATACCCAATCGTTTATACATAATGACTGATACAGTCATCACCACCACATATGGTATTCCTTCGGCGAAATATAATGAGGGCACCCAGGCCCATGGAGATTTTTGTTTCATAGTTTTATGCTTGCTAACAGAAGCCTGAGAAGATAAATATCTGAATTGGTATCATTCTTTTGCCCCCGGTCTTCGGTGTTTAGTACTTTCTTTTTAACTCTGCCCCTCTGAAATAATGCATTAAGATAGCATTATAATCGTAACCTTTGGCTCCCATTACAGCAGCACCAATCTGACATAAACCTACTCCGTGTCCCCAACCTGCACCTTTAAGGGTAAAACTAACTTCCCCGTTAGTTTCTGACTTTTCTACGATAAATGCCGAGCTATACAGGTGCGATTCAGACAAGGCTTTACGGATCTCCAGCTCTTTTCCGATTGTTAAGGTCTTTTTATCTCCTATGATCTTTAACTCAATTAAACGCCCCGAATCACCTCTTTTAACAGGCACCATATCCTGAATAAGACCAAAGTCAAAGCCTGTTCGTTTTTTCAACAGCTCACTCACCTCCTGTTGTGTATACTTAACTTCCCAGCGGTAGAAATCATTCGTTTCCTGGTCATAATCATTCAATACCTGGCTCAAGACCTCTTTATCATCGGTATTACAGAAGGCATCAGGACTTCCAAGCATCCATTTTTCAGCACTGGCCTCGTTCACCAGGTTGGTATCAAAGCCTTGCGGATTGACATCATTATCAGCAAATGCCTGTAAATAGGGGTGATTAACAGGCTCCCACACATTCTCAAACTTCTCAACCATGCCACCACAACATTTTGAGAAACGTGCATCACAAATTGCTTCACCGTTCATCAACACCTGACCATGGGTTGCCATTACAGCTTCTTCCACCTCTGTTGTTGTTGATCGGGTTATCCCCTGGTAACGCTGACAATGATCGTCGGCACACACATCAAAGTTAATATGATCTTCACGATCGTACCATTTGATAAATTTGTCATCCGACTCAAATACCGACTGGTATGAATTATCAGCTTTCTGCAGTGACTGGTTCTTTTCAATTTGCGCCAGCAACCAGCTACGCGAAATAACAGCATGAGCTTTTAATAACTCCAGGGATGATGTGGCACTCATTTCAGAAGAAATAACACTCATCAGGTAATCTTCGACCGGCAACACATTAATAGCTGTTATCTTCTCATTCTCGATCAGGAGCTTTAAGCCCCCCTTGAACGATTGATCTTCATCCCGTTCCCAGTGAAAATTAATCCCAATGGTTACATCATGAAGCGTAAAAAAAGAATCAGCATCCAGAGGTTCAATAAGCGCACCCGACGGAAGGCTTATCTTCTCTTTACCGTCACTCAACTCAAGGCCTCCATTGACACGAACAGCTTTATACTTTCCTTTCAGATTAATACCTGCACTTGTTACATATGCCCCTGCCAGGGTAAATTCTATGTATTCTTTAAACTGAATACCTACATGTATAACCGGGGTTTTTTCCATGATATTTAATTTAGTCCGAAGTCCGGTTAACGGAATCCGATCTGATTTTGCACTTCTTAATTCTTACTTTAATTTCTTTTCGTATCTCCAAAATACCCTATCGACAACAGCATTACTATGCCATGAGTAAAAGTCAATGGGTCCAACCCATGGAATAATGGAGTGCGATAAGCCCATATCTTTCATATCCTGCAGGCATCGCTTTAATAAAATGGCCCCCATGCCCTTACCTCGCAAGTCGGGATGCGTTCCCATCGGACCAAACCAGCCAGTTCCTTTATTATTGGCATTATGTGCCGAAAAAGCTTTTACCTCACCATTTAACAAGGCAATATGAATGGATGGCTGATCGTCTTTAAAAGCCATCTCCACCTCGTTGCTCCACAATAACCAATCGTCTTTAATAAAATCCAGAATAGCCTGTTTATCCTCGGGCCTCGCGCGACGTACCTCTATATTGTCAGCTTTAAGAGCTGTTTCTTTAGCGCTCATATCCCAATCCTGGTTTAAGTCAACCAAGAGGTTGGAGGTATCACCAAAACGCTCAAAACCCTTACGCATAGCCCAACACAACGCGGGTGTATAGCGCGGATCAATACCAGGCATAAAGTAGTTTAAAGGCACATCACAGATGCGCACCACATCAGCTTCATTCTGTTTAAAAATAGCTTCAAGCTTTTCAAACATGGCAGATGCAATTCCCTGACGTCGGTATGTTTCATCAACAGCCATCAGTTTGATATAAGCGTAACGCGTGCCTCTGATATCACGCATCACACCTTGCATAAAGCCAATGATCTCATCCTTATCCTTACAAACAAAAGTTGCTTCAGGCATCCAGTAAGGATCGCCTTCCAACTTTTCTTGCAGGATGCTTTCGGTAATACTGTCGTATTGCCAACTGGCATTTAAAAAAGCAGTTAAGCGCGACAGGTCTTTTGACTGATATTGGGTAATCGGGTATTTCATAAATAAGATCGCTTCTTGATTTAAGGTTTATCTCTCAGTATCTCTTTTATCTATAGGTTCTCTTTAACAGGGGAATTACAACCTGCCTATAAAAGCTCTTTTAAAAGCTGCAGGCAATCATTTTCATCCATACAAACCTGGTGTAGAATATCGGCCACATCACCGGCACTTATCTTCTCAAAATCCTCTGGACGCGGTGTAATAAAAACACCTCCCATATCAACTGATGCCGGGCTGATCAATATCTGCTCATCTCCCTCAGCAAAATAACATGCAGGACGGTGTAATATACGCGGAAATACATGTATCACATATTCATCCGCCTCATAGTAAGCCAGTACATTTAACATGGGCTCCACTTCCTCCTTCTGTTTTGCCCACAATAAGCCGTGCAGGTTTCTGAACAACTTTGTTATTGATTCTGCATCGACACCGGCAAAAGTAACAACACCCCTATGGTAGCCTTTCCAGTTATAGATCTTCACATTATCCCGCTCCTCGATCAACTGTGCAAAAGTTTCATTCCTGAAGTCTTCTTCAACCGGCATAAATCCTTTTATACCAGCCTGAAAATGGAAGTGATCAGGTGCCGAAGCACCGCACTTTGGTCCGTTATAAAACAAGGTAAACTCATCCAGTTCTTTTGCCAGCTTTAACATGGATGGAAAATAAGGCTCGATCAGCTGCAGGGTATGCTCCTGATGCGGGATAGTCAGGTGCTCCGGAAAAATCGGAAATGGATTAATCAGGATGGTGTAATCATCTGTATCAATCCCATCCTGTTCGGCCGGGCGATTTTTCTCGCAAAGAAAACAAGGGCGTTCCTGTATAGATTTGGCATCAACCTTAGCTGCTGAAGAGCGCATGCGTTCAGGATTGAACTGAACCTTTACTTCTGCGCCTCCATCAAGCGCTACACTCTTGTTCTTTACCTTCTGCAAACCTGCATAATTAGCAGTGGCCAGACTCCAATTTTGAATCTGGCCTTGTATTAGTTTTTTGGTTTTGAGAGAAATATTCATTTTATCGGATATGACTAGTGAGTAGTGAGACAAGAGTAGTGAGATCATATACATACTTCACGGCTATCGTGCCAATCCTTTCGCATGGTGATATAATACATTTCACGCGGAGGAATTTGTACGGCATCGTATGCATTCTCTTCTCTCACCGCTTTCTTCTCACTTCTACATTAAGACTTAGCTATTCTTTACAACCTGTTTGCGTGCTTTGAACTCCATGGTACGGATTTTATCCTTGTAGAAGTTATGCGCATTCATCTTATTGATATCCAGGGAAGCATCTGAGTTATCGTCCCATCGGCGACACAGATATAATGGATCATAGATACGTCCGATCTGATAATTGCGGCTGATATTCAAACCCAGAGCATAATCTTCACCATAACTGGTATTGGGTACTTTTACATCGCGTAATACCGGTGTGTAAAATGCACGTGGTGCTCCCAGGCCGTTAATACGTAAGGCATTGTTACGTCCATTTTCCGGTGTCCACTCTTTATGGTCAATTAGGCCGGGAGGAATCTCCTCCAGTTTGAAGTTCACCATCTGGTAACTTCCCACTACCATGGCACAATTTTGCTCATAAAAAGCTTTTACAACACGCTCAATGACAGTTTCATCGATATATAGATCATCACTATCCAGCTGAATAGCAAATTTACCACAACGCTCATCTGCTACCGCTGCATTCCAGCAACCACCAATTCCCAGATCATCACGCTCAGGGATAATATGAATCAATCGCTCATCATTAAATGAACGGATAATCTCAGATGTTTTGTCTGTTGAATGGTTATCAACAATAATCAGGTTAAAAGCAAAGTCTGTCTTTTGTTTTAAGACTGACTCTATGGCATCACCAATTGTTTTTTCGCGGTTACGAACCGGGATAATAACAGATGCTTCAACAGGAAAGTCAGATTCAGTAAACTCAATCTTTGCAAATTCAGGCTTCAGGTAAGCACCAACAGCCTTCAGGTGAGCCGTACATGCTACTTCCATTTCAATCTGACGATCACGATTACGAGGATCAACATAGTCGAACATTTTCTCACCCGACTTACGCGTATCCATTTCCACTTCAGTATATAACAGTTCAGGCAAGTGCATTAATTCGTAAGCTTGCGAAACGCGCAAACGTAAATCGTACAACGCCGCATGCTTGTAATCAGCATCCATTGCCTCTACGGCAGCTTTCAATGCTTCCGCTTTATAGAGTAATAAAGAGCCAAAGTTAAAGTCATCGCGTAAACTACCTTCCTGGTATTCAATTACAGGATGAGAAGACAATTTACCTTCTTTCTTCTCGTAATAATCGGCATAAACCATCCCTGCACCGGCATCGTTACAACAGCGTGCCATACGCTCAAGAGCATTCATTCCAATGTTTAAAGCCATCGCCTTGGTATACACTACCACAAACTCACCAGTAATCTCAGCAAGAAGTGTTTTCCATGTTTGTGTTGCATCCAGTCCTCCTTCGGCTACAATTACTTTAGCGCCTTCTACTTCCACTGCTTCTTTAGCAACAACAATAATGTTTGTTGCTTTCTCCCCTTGAAATGCCTCAATTGTTGGCTTTAATTCTTCCTTATTAGAATAAGGCAGAATACAAGTTAATTTTTCACCCATCGTATTTTTGATTTAGTCTTTATGTTTTATTGCTATTCATTAGTCTTTAAAGAAAAAGGTCAGGATCTGCTTCATCAATTTATCCCGCTCTTTCTCATTCATAACTGTCTCAAAGGGAAAGCCCAGTATCACAGTTTTATATTCACCATTATAAAGTGTCCCGGCACTCACATTATTTTCGCTGTAACGAAATGCTGTCACTGCATTAATTCCAACAGGCTCAATGCCATCAGGTGCTTCAACCGTATAATACTCCTGACTATGACTGGTATTAAACTCAAATTGCCCTTTAAAAACAGGAGCAGCATAATCGGTCGAACAGACGCTCCCTTTTTTAACAGCATGATTGGTACGCCACTTAAATCGCAACACATCAGCTGCAAAATCATTAGCCAGGGTATCATTGTTGAGTTTTATATCTGATCCAACATAAGCACCACTCATAAACACACGCTGCTTATTGGCTGTTAACCGCTTAATTTTATTCATAAAAGCAGTGGTATAAATCTTATACTTTGGGGCATTTCCCTTGTATGACACACTAGTCTTTTCTTCTCCCAATATGATATCGACAGCTTTAAAGGACGATGCATCAAAACCGGCCGACTCAAACACTTCATCACTTACAGAAATAAATGAATAACCTGCCTTCAATATGGCCTGGCCATGTATCATAACATTATCCCTGCTATTACCTTTAATAATATTGCCTTCTTCATTGGCATAACTAGCTCCCCAACCCGGACTGTCATCATCCAGCCATGGTGACTGACGGTTAAAATCATATTGATTCCCGGTATAGGCATACTCATATTTATCAGGCACACCCTCATCGTCCCACCATGCTACACCAGCAAAATCGCCTTCATCAACAAAGGCCGGCGCGCTAATACGATCAAAAGCGTTCACCACCAATACCTTTTCAGCTTTCTTCGTTGCAATTCCTATTGACAGAACTTCACTGTCAAAACTTTCACCACCTTCGTTTATAGCTGTTACTTTAAAGCTTAGTATTTGACCTTTTTTAATCTTAGGTAGTTCGTATGTTGTTCCCTGCACAACAGTTCCGTTGTCAAAACCATTGTTTCCAATTCGTGTATATACCTTATACTTTGAAGGAACAGCCGTAGCTTCCAAAGAGTCCATAACCGGCTGCCAGATTAACTGATAACCTTTTTTAGTTTCCGTTAGTCCCAAATGATCCACCGGCAAAGGCTGAACCACATAATCACGTCCCTCCTGGTAAGCCTGGAACTTTAGTATACCTTTATAGATAGCGCGACTGACATCGAAACGAAAGTGCGGGTCCAGTCCGAACTTCATGTCGGCTAAATTCTGATGAGATAATAATTCAAGCAACATCGTAGGCACATTTGGTCTCCATGCCTCTGAGTATTGTTTATCCCACATACCACGCCGTGTCCATTTTTCATTATATAAGGCACGGATATCATCTACGATTTGTGTTTGAATAACATCTGTTAAATCACGACTGGCCAGTTTTGATTGTCCATTCGGAAACACGCCACTATCCCGTTCAGCACTGTAAATACCCAATGTACCGATTATCGAATCATTGGGTGTAACACCAGCATCAGTATGAAAAGCAAACGCCAGATCAATCGGAATTTTAAGTCCTTCAACTTCTCTGTCTTTAGTTGGTCCGTTTGGTGCGCCCATCAGGTAGTCAACCCACTCACCCCTGCTCTGATAATCATCGTTGTAGTCATTCTTTTCATCATTCAGACTATATACTAATGTATCAGGCATTCCTGCATATTGTAACCAATAACGGCCAGCCTCCATAAATCGTGGTCGTTGCGAAGTTTTCCATGTAAACTCATCCGGATCAACTGACACGGCCTCTTTCTTTTGGGCACCGGTATTATTTAAAGACCACTGATTTGGCATAATCTCATTGGAAGGACGACGAGCAACATTGCCCATTCCGCCACCAATTTTAACAGCGTCAAGCGAAACTTGACCAACTCCTGACACTTCAACCCGGGATTCTTTTCCATCATTAAACAGATAAGTACCAAGGTACACCCATGTACCTCCTCCCATTTGTTGATTGATAATATACGAACTCGTGCCTCCACTATGATGAATGGTATAAGTCACCTTATCTGAATTTGCCTCGTCCTGCTGATAGGATACATATATAGCATATTCACCCTTATCTTTTATTAAAGGTATATAGTCGGCCACTTTACCTTTGGCATCGCTTATCAATAATGATGTACCCAGCATAAAAGGATTATCACCAGCAAAGAGTGTATCTTTAAATATAAAGCCGTTTTTTGATGTGCTGTTTATTTTCTTCTTAAGAACCAGCCGGCCCCCTTCAGATGACCAGTCATTATCAACAATAATTTCACTGATCGAAAAACATCGCTCACGTGGAATATAGGTCACAGCACCTGCATTCTCAAGCATTGGTGCAATATATGGTAACACATAAACCATTGGTGAAATATCTTCAACAGACCCAAATAAGCGTGCCCGTTGCCACTCCCAACGATCCAGCTTAGACTCGTAATACCACCCATGACTGTGCCATAACGCCAAATGACTTCCACTTAATCCTTTTGGGTAATCATCCTGCTCTTTTCGTTTTATGTGATATGATTTCTCTTGAGCGTATATACGTTCAGTATCAAGAGCTTCACTATCATTAAATACATTCGGTATTAATGATGATAATTCATAGGAGTTCGTGTAAGCTAAAACACCATAATTCGGGAAGCTGTCTTTTTGGTACTCCAGTATACTGTTAATAAAAGTATCAAGTATATCATTTCGCCACGGAATATACGACAACGGTTTATTGAAGTAATAAGAAAGCACTTTCCGCGATTCATCTATTTTCACAGAATCAAGGCGAATTGCACCAACATGTCCCCACTCCTCAAGAGGATTATTCCATTTCTCCGCAAAATCACTTAAATTGTTATCCAGTTTATTCAGATTGTACGACTGGGCATTAACAACGGAGGAGAAAAGTACTGTAATAAACAGCACACAGATAATATTTATTAATCGTGCATTCATATTAAACACAATAGCATCGTTAAAATGATGCTTCAAAAATAGGAAGTTTTTCACAAGATTCAAATTTTTGTCATACATCTTACGTATTATTTTGAAATATGTCCGATTTATTTATACATTTGTAGCGTATTCAGTAAATACTAGCTTGTATATTATATTATTAAGAGAGTAATTATAGGGTATTACAATGAACTATTAAATATTTTAACACATATCATACAAGTACAATATGATACTAATTGCAGATAGCGGATCAACAAAAACAGAATGGTGTCTTACCTCCAATGGCAACATTGTTGGCAAATGTATTACTAAAGGTATCAATCCTTTTTACCAGTCTTCAGCCGACATCCTGCAAAATCTGAAAGAGGAATATACGTTAAATAATGCGAAGCCTCAAAAAATTTACTTTTATGGTGCCGGATGCGCCAATGAAGAGAAGAACAACATAGTTAAGAAAGCCTTAGTCGATTTTTTTGATATAGATAAGGTTACGATTGCGAGTGACCTGACCGGTGCTGCACGATCATTATGTCAGAATAATGAAGGAATTGCCTGCATATTAGGAACAGGATCCAACTCGTGCCTGTATGATGGAGAAAACCCCAGTCACAATGTTTCGCCTCTTGGATTTATCATAGGAGACGAAGGTAGCGGTGCCGTCCTTGGTAAAAAACTGATAGGAGATATACTTAAAAATCAATTACCGGCAAGCGTAAAGGAGCTGTTTTTTAATAAATACAATACCAATCAGGCCGAGATACTTGATAACATTTACAAAAAGGCTTTCCCCAACAGGTATTTGGCACAGTACACTAAATTTTTGTCTGAAAATATCCACCTTAGAGAAATTGAGGAAATAGTATTACAGGCATTTAATGAATTTATTACAAGAAACCTCCTGCAATATTCCAATGTGGAAGAATTACACATTCATTTTACAGGTAGTATAGCCTTTTACTTCAAGCCACAGCTTGAAAAGGCCTTAAAGAAGCACAATTTAAAATTAGGTACGATAAGTCAGGCTCCTATGGAAGGACTTGTTGACTATCATAACTCAGGAAATTAACAGGTATGACTGGAAATAAAACCAAAAAAATAAGTGTTACTGAATCGCCATCGCATTTTGACAATTTAGAAAAAATGTCGGTGGAAGAACTGATCACTAATATTAATCAGGAAGATGCCAATGTTCACAGGGCAGTGCAAAAAGCCCTGCCGCAAATCAAAGAGCTTGTTGAGCGCATCGTTAAACGCATGGAACAGGGAGGTCGTGTTTTTTACCTTGGAGCAGGCACCAGCGGACGCCTTGGTGTACTGGATGCTTCAGAGTTACCACCGACTTTTGGTGTGCCTGACAATATGGTAATCGGCTTAATAGCAGGTGGTGACAGGGCTTTGCGACAAGCTGTCGAATCGGCTGAAGACGATGCCAATAAAGCATGGAACGAACTAAAAGAATATAAGGTTGATGAGCTGGATACTGTTATTGGCATTGCCGCATCAGGAACAACCCCTTATGTTATAGGCGGAATAGAGCATGCCCGCAATAACGGTCTATTGACAGGATGCATTACCTGCAACCCAAACAGCAATGTGGCGGCAGTTACTGAATTCCCGATAGAAGCCATTGTAGGTCCTGAATTTGTAACGGGGAGCACGCGCTTAAAAGCCGGTACAGCACAGAAAATGATCCTGAACATGATCACCACGACCATTATGATCAAGCTGGGACGGGTTAAAGGTAACCGAATGGTGAACATGCAGCTTACCAACAAAAAATTGGTTGACCGAGGCTCACGCATGATAATGGACGAGCTTAAACTAAGCTATGAGCTATCAAAAGAATTGCTTCTGGAACATGGCTCTGTTAAAAAAGCTATAGATGCATACAATGGTTAGTTTTAAGTTAATATTTACAAGAAAGCGGGTTGTGAAAATATCACAACCCGCTTTTTTATAATAGATTAACTATACTTGCTTAAAATACTTATCGTACACTTCCATGTTACGCTCCAATAACTCCACTGTATACTGATAGGACTTTTCACTGTCTTTTTCAGCAACAGCCTTGTATATCTCTTTCTGAAGACGAAGTGTATACTCTTTTTCACCTTCTATATTGGCATAGATCATATTGCGCATGCGAGGCAATAAGGAGTATATTGGCTCCATTGATATGATTACAATCGGATTACCTGTTGCCTTAGCCATATTCATATGAAAACGGTTAATGAGATCAACTTCAAGCTGTGTATTATCCGGATTACAATCTTCCAGCTCACTAATATTAGACTGCAATAATTTTAAGTCTTCATCATTGCGGTTAATTGCTGCTAATCGGCCAATTTCAGGTTCAAAAATACGCCTAACCTCAATTATTTGTCGAATAAGGCTGGAGTCGAACTTCATGTCATAATAAAGATTCAAAGACTTAATAGCATCTTCTATCTTTATTTCAGAGACATACATCCCGCTCCCTTTTTTAATTTCAATTAATCCACGAGCACTCAATCGACGCAAAGCTTCACGCAGGGCCGTACGACTCACTGCAAAACTTTCGCATAATTCTTTTTCTGAAGGAAGTTTGGTTCCCGGGATTAATTTCTTTGTTCGGATCGCCTCCTCAATCTTTCGTTCTATCTTTTGACTTAAGGTTTGGCTAGTACCTATTTTTCCAAAAATATCGTCCATCAATTCAAGTTCTTAATACATCATACAAATCTAGAATAATTTACTGAAAATCCACCATCAAAATTATAACGTTAATCACTTTTTAGGTGTAATATACTTCAAAACTGTATCTTTTTGTTCATAAAAAAGGGATGACAACAGCCATCCCTCAAATTATTCAGTATTATAAACCTGATTATAAACTTACATCATATCAGTTTATTACTCCTGCTCTGCTAAAAAACGTTCGGCATCAATTGCAGCCATACATCCTGAACCTGCCGCTGTTACAGCCTGACGATACTGGTCATCCTGAACATCACCACAAGCGAACACTCCCGGTACATTTGTTTTTGAAGTTCCAGGAACAGTTTGTATATAACCGACATCATTGGTATCAATATAATCTGCAAAAATGGCAGAATTTGGAGTATGCCCGATTCCTAAGAAGAAACCATCAATAGCTATTTTCACTTCCTCTTCCTCTGGAGTACCAAGGTTTTTAACCAAAGTAGCACCTTCTACAACGCCATCACCAAACAATCCTTTTGTCTGATGCTTCCATAACACTTCAATATTTGGTGTTTTAAGCGCCCTATCCTGCATAACTTTCGATGCTCGGAATACATCACGACGAACGATCAAATATACTTTACGACACAAACCAGCCAGGTACATTGCTTCTTCCAGTGCGGTATCTCCCCCACCTACAACAGCAACATCTTTTCCTCTGTAGAAGAATCCGTCGCATGTAGCACAGGCCGATACTCCTGAACCTGCATATTTAGTCTCATCAGGTAAACCAAGGTATTTGGCAGTAGCTCCGGTTGCAATAATTAAAGCTTCAGTTTCAATTACCTTGTTACCGTCAACAGTTACTTTGAACGGACGCTGACTCAGATCGGCTGCTGTAGCCATGCCAAAACGCACGTCTGTTCCAAAACGAACGGCCTGCTCCTTCAACTCTTCCATCATCTCAGGACCTGTTGTCCCTTTTGGATAACCCGGAAAATTCTCTACCTCTGTGGTTGTGGTTAACTGTCCACCAGGTTGTAATCCTTCATACATGACAGGACTAAGGTTCGCACGCGATGCATAAATAGCCGCTGTATAACCAGCCGGTCCTGAACCTACAATCAACACTTTTACTTTTTCTACTTCTCCCATATCTTTATTTTCATTTTGCGGAGCATCCAGGTTCTCCATTTTCTCAAAAAGAGCCATAATATCTATGTATTAATATTTCTAAATAAGTCGTAAAACTACAAATTTTCAGCAGTCACATCAAAATATATGCCGCACTTAAAATCATGACATTTTACACACACTTTCTCCTGATTCTGACAATCTTGTCAGGTTTCATTTCCGGCAAACAAGGCATTTGATCACTTGATAAAAACCAGGGAATCGCTATCAAAGTTCATTCCCGAAAACAAGCCAAGCCCATTATCTATGTTGCTATGAATCTTGACCGGCTCAAAAACCGGCAAGCCTTCATAAAAGCCTTCAAAGCCATCGGCCAGTATGGTTGAACGAAAATAACTGTAGTAATCGTAGGTGTGATGATACAAGTAAACCGTCAGTCTTATCTTATCTTCATAATAATCGAAAAACAAGTTATCCTTCGGAATGTTTATCCCCATTTCATATTTTCTACCATTGATGATATCATCAGTAAACAAGCCTTGAAAATCGATTCCCGGCAGTAAGCTACCTCCTGTATCACCCTGTGTAAAAACCATATCATCCTTATCATACTCCACCGTTTTCCTGGTATAATAGGGTCTTCCATCAATATCTCCCCAGCCCTCGCGCACAATAAGGGTTTGGTAATAATTCTTCTCTTCAATGGGATCCTGGAAGACTATTTTTACACTTAACATATTGGCACCTGCATCAACAACATTAGTGGTAACTGTTGCAGTATCCATCTCCAGAATATCTATTTTACCAGGGATATAGGAACTCGCATTTACTGTATCACCATTAAATTCATAGGCGCTTATTCGAATCGCATCCTCTACGTCAAACGAAAATTCACTCCATTCACTCCAAACCGTATCTGAAGGTAAAATATAGGCCCCCTGAAAGTTCTCATTGATATATAATTGAAATCGCCCTTTCTCTACCTGACTGTAATCGGGTACCGACAGTATACTCTGACTTTTACTGAAATGAAGATTTAAAGCGCTGTCGGGGTACACAAAAGCATACATAACCAGCTTATCACTTTGCTGATTAAGCTCCAGTTCGATATCCTTTTCACAGGCCAGCAATGCCATTGTCAGCATTAATATGTATCCCAGCTTTCTCATCCTTAAAACTTAACGGTATATCTTACATATGGTAAAGGTATCGGAAACAGACTAAACTGTCGCAATGAACGCTCTGTTTCTCCGGTTTGCTCATTCTCTCTATCTTCAAAATACAGGAAAAACGGATTTTGACGACCATAGGTATTCATAAGGCCAACGCTCCACAAGCGACTTCCCCAGCTTTTCTTCTTTTTAAAATTAAACCCTACATCAAGTCGGTGAAAGTTGGGCATCCTGTAACTATTTCGTTCGTTAATATACTGATTATATGACAACTGATTAGGTGTCTCGGCAGTTGGCAGCTGAGGAGCGTAATACTTTGTTTCTGGCAATGTAATGGGGTTTCCCGTACCAAAAGCCCAGGTTGCACCCATATCGACTTTCTCAGAAAACTTATAGGTCGTATAGATAGATATATCGTGTGTGCGATCAAAGTTGGCAGGAAACTCCAGACCATTATTTAATTCATCAAACTGGTTAGTCGATTTGGAATAGGTATATCCAAACCAGCCCGACAAATTACCCATTTTTCGATGCAACAGCACTTCAAATCCATAAGACTGCCCGTCACCTGCTGTCAACTTGCTCTGCCAGTCTGAAGCAAAATCAAAATAACCGGCTGTTTCCTTATAAGCTAAAATATTATCCAGCTCCTTATAATAGAATTCAAGTGATAAGTTAAAGCCCTTACTGATCTCATATTCAAAACCCAATGCTGACTGAATGGCACGCATGGGTGCAATATTCTTTGACACCGGCAACCACATGTCGGTAGGCATGGCCACTGTAGAAGTTCGTAACAAATGCATATATTGGGTCATATGACTATAGGCAGCCTTTACCGACAGGTTATCCTTTATAAGGTAGCGAGCAGACAATCGCGGTTCAGCCGACCAATAATACTTATCTCCTTCGGTCTGAAACAATGAAAAATGACCACCAATATTTAGTTTCAAACGTGGTAACAGATGAAAATCATCTTCCAGGTAAAACCGGTATTCAGCCCTGTACATTTCTGTTCCTCCGAAGGTGGTATCGATTGGTGCACCTTCAATTTCTGTTAACTGAACATCAATACCAGGATAAAATATGTGATTAATGGCGCTTCCTCCAAATCGGATGTAATGTTTAGGAGAAGGTAAATAGTCCACATCAATTTTTGCACTCCAATCGCGTATACCACTGTAATATTCCTGGGTACCCTGGGTCAGGCCTTCGTCAGTCACATAGTTCAATGACTGATCGATAAAAAAACGGTAATCACTGTATGACAAAGTTGTATTAGCAAACATCTTATCCCCAAAAATATGGTTCCATCGTGCTGAAGCCACGTAATTTCGCCAGCCAACATCGTTTTCATCGTAAATGGTTCGTGTTGTGGGAGGTAAGTCAGGGTTTTCAATTTCCACTGTCTGCTTGTTATAGGAAATGCCATAACTGTCTTTACCCATGTATGCACTAAAAAACAGCCTGTCTTTGGTCGACAATTTATAGTTTAACTTGGTGTTGAAATCGTAGAAGTAATACCTGCTTTTATCAGCTTCATTCAATTGCCACACACTGGTCAATATATCAAAATACGTACGACGGAAGGAGACTGAAAAAGATGATTTATCCTTGATCAAAGGTCCTTCTACCGCCAGGCGACCGGATAACAAGCCCATGCTTGCTGTTCCTTTAAACTCCTCATTGTTACCATCATACATCCTGATATCAACAACCGATGATAAGCGTCCCCCATAACGGGCGGGAAAACCTCCTTTGATTACTCGTACGTTATTAACGGCATCGGCATTGAATATTGAAAAGAATCCCAGCAGGTGACTGGAGTTGTAAATAGGTACATCATCCATTAAAACCAGGTTCTGATCAGGACCTCCACCCCTTACATATAATTCACTAAATCCTTCACCACCACTTTGAATACCAGGTAGCAACTGAATACTTTTAACAATATCAACTTCTCCCAAAAAAACGGGAACCTTTTTAATCTGCTCAATCGGCACATCAATGACCCCGGTTCGTGTGCTTTTTACTTTTCCGGGTACGCGCTCACCAACCACTGCTACCTCATCCAGTTCCTCTTTAGGTTCCATGCGGAAAAACAATGTTGTATCTCTGCTCAATTCAAGATAATGGTGATGGTTTTTATAACCTACGTATGAACTGCTCAGGTGGGCAAAGCCCTTGGGCAAGGTAATACTAAAGAAGCCAAAATTATTACTGACTGTACCCAGCAAGAGGTCGGGTTCATAAACATTAGCCTGAATAAGGGCTTCATTGGAAGAACCATCCAGCACATATCCTTTAACAACAACCTTCTCTGGCTCTCCATCAACAGGCTGAATAATGATCTTCTTATCTCTTACTATATAATTTGAGGGACAATCAATAAAGAGGGCATCCAGTATTTCGCGCACATACCCCCGTTGTTTGGCAAGCTCGATCTCTTCTTTAAAGCAAAGCTGATTACTGTAGCTGAAAACAACACCTGTTTGCTCTTCTATTTCGTTTAAAAAGAATTGAGTCGATCCTTTTGAAACAGTAAGGTCGACGTAGTCATATAAAACATTTTGCCCATTCAGCCTGGTGCTTACCAGCAGAATGAGCAAAACAAAAAGTGTGCTTTTATATGTATGGTTTAAGATTATTGGCATATGAAATTAATCAACTCCGAAATTAATCAGAGATGATTAATTTGTTATCATTAATCTCAAATTTTTTCATGAAATGAATTCTTAATTCTACCAACACGTCTTCCAGGCTTGGATTATCAAATCGTGTTGTTATGAATAAGTCTGAGTCTTTTGATGTATTTTCAACCACTGTCACCTCATTAAAATGGTCTACAATCGTTTCAACAACTTCATCCAGTGATGCTTTATCAAAAACAATCTGTCCCGTTTTCCAGGCGATACAATTTGACGATGTCAATGGTTCTTTAGAAATAACACCATTGCTGCAAACAGCACGTTCTCCGGCAATTACCTCCATTTGATTGTTGTCCGATGAAAACAAAACGCGTCCTTCAGTAACAGCCAGCACGATTCTATCGCCATCTTTATTCTCATCCAGGTTAAACTCTGTTCCTAAAACTTTAACCTGTGCATTGCCCACTTTAACGACAAATGGTTGTTCTGGATTCTTTGCTACTTTAAAATAACCTTCACCATTTAACTTCAGACTACGTTCTTTGCCTGATAAACCTTTTTGATAAACAAGGCTACTGTTTTTATTAAGAGATACTTCTGATGCATCGGCTAAAACAATACTTTCCACCTCGTCACTGGTCGCAAAAGCCTCCCATTTGCCAAAACCCGGAACATTCTGATACAAGGAGTAGGCTGCAATTAATACCATTGCCGGTATCATCACTGCTGCTATTCGCATAAATGAACGACGGAAAGAATGTTTTACTACTTTAGGCGTCATCCCCACTTTTGCTTTGAACTGCTCAAAATCGCTCATCACATCAACACAACGAAATGCCTTAAGCCCCTCTGAACGTTTCCATACTTTAATCATCTGTTCAAAGTAGCAGGCATTATCGTCCGATTGATTCACCCACTCATCCAGAGTCACCTTTTCTTCAGGCAACACATCGTTGGTCAGCGATTTCACAATCAGTTCATCTATATGCTTGTCCATTTCTTTCATGTATTTCTTCTTTCATTAAAATCGGCCATTGATAGCAATGACCTGGCACTATCAATTAATGAAAATCCATAATGCCGAAAATATTTGGCTCTTCAGTCTTTGTTTCCACGACTTTTTCTGCCTGGCTTTCTTCTTTTTTATTTTCGGTCATTTGGTTAGTTTCTGCTTTCACTTGCTTTTCATCAACAGGTGATAACAGGTCGGCTAAAATTTGAAAAACGAATTCCATTTTTATATCCTTTAAAGGTTACAAATACTTCGTGTCATTAGCTATGACAAATAACTTTTACCACACACGTATTTATTTTTCCTTTTTTTTATCTACTCAGAAAAATCCATATTATAAACGCCCACACATCAAGGTAACCACTCAGGTTGGTCCGTAATACTTTTAAGGCTTTACTTATTTGTGTTTCAACAGTACGCTTTGACAATTCCAGTTTATCAGCAATTTCCTGATTAGTGATGCCTTCAAACCTGCTCATTTCAAATATCTTTTTACACTGAGCAGGCAGCGTCTGTATTATCGAAAATATTTTTTGCTCCAGCTCTGTTTCTTCCAGCTTATCATCCATGTATGCTTCTGAATTCTTTTCTGTCAGATAGATATTAGCATGGTGATCGCGACGAATCTGGCTGTGTTTAATCTGATTAAGGCACCTGTTTCGAACCGATTGGTATAAATGCGCTTTGAGTGAAGAATGAATTTTTATCTCTCCCCGCTTCTCATAGAAATTAACAATAACATCCTGCACCAGTTCACGGGCCAGATCATCATCAATTACCACCTTTCGGGCAAAAACAACTAACTGGGTATAATATTTTAAGAATAACTCCTGATAAGCTGCTTCGTCTCCTCTTTCAATTCCTTGTATTAATTCAATGTCGTTAACCTGGTTTTGCATTTAGGTCGATGTGTAATGTGTACTAGCAAAAATATAAATTCATCTATAACTGCCTATATATTATTACGAGTAATTGCATCGTTGATATCTTTTTTAACTTTTTTAAATCCCTTTGATTGCCCAAGAGCTCATTTTAATTAAATTTGCGAATAATAATTGCGGGATGTGGCGCAGCCCGGTTAGCGCACTGGTCTGGGGGACCAGGGGTCGCAGGTTCAAATCCTGTCATCCCGACAACTTACGATTCAAAGAAAATCAAAAGACTGTGAATTTATTGATTCACAGTCTTTTGTATTTTTAGACTATATCAATTGATATCAAAAATAACCAATGAATCCGTTACCTATTCGGTTACCTAATTTTTTTTCTTAAATTTAGGTAACCGAATTAGCTGTAACTAACTATACCAGTGATAGTTTCATTTCCCCATTTTTGGTGTTTTTTGATGAATTTTAGCTCATTTTGAGCCCTTTTAGGAGGTGTTTCGGAGACCTATTCGGTAACCTATTTCATCATTTTAAACCAAAAAATATGGAAACAAACATGAACACCTTTGGAACAATTTTCGTTCTGAAAAAGCAAAAAGCAAAAGAAGGTAAATATCCTATTTACCTCAGAATCACAATAAACGGTCGTCGTTCGGAAGTTTCAATCAAACGCTATATCAAAGAGGATAACTGGAATTTATCACGTGGAATGGCCAAGGGAAAGAGTGACGAAGTTCGAATCCTAAACACTTTCTTAGAGCAAATACGACGAAATATCGTTGATTGCTACCAAGAGTTAAAGACTACAAAACAAAATTTCTCATGTGAAGATGTTAAAAATGCTTTTTTAGGGATTAAAGAAGAATCTCATACTCTCATGGAGCTATTTGACTACCACAACACTGAAATGAGCAATTTATTAGAATGGGGGACTCTAAAAAACTATTTCACCACTAAAAAGTATTTTCAGCACTATTTAAAAACAAAGCACAAAAAAACAGATATTCACTTATCTCTTCTAAGGTATGGATTCCTTGTTGGTTTCGTTAATTTCATGAAAGAGACAAAACCAATTAATCCGCATCAACCATTTTCACACAATACAATAATGAAACATGTTGAACGGTTTAAAAAAATCATGAACCTGGCTTATCAGAATGAATGGCTTGAAAAAGATCCATTTAAAAGATTTAAATTATCCTTTATCAAAAAAGACATCGAACATCTAACTGAAAGTGAACTCAACAAAATTGAAAAAAAGAAATTCAAAATTGAACGACTAGAGTGTATTAAAGATCTATTTATCTTCAGCTGCTACACAGGTCTTTCATACATTGATGTTCACAACCTAAAAAACGAAAACATTATTATTGGAATTGATGGTAGAAAGTGGATATCTACGAATAGGAAGAAGACCGACAAATCAGTAATGGTACCTATCCTTCCACAAGCAATGAAAATTATTACCAAATATAAAAATGACCCAATTGCAAATTCAAAAGGCAAACTATTGCCTTCATATTCCAATCAACGACTCAATTCATACTTAAAAGAGATAGCTGATGTATGTAGAATAAAGAAAAAATTAACTTTTCACATGGCTCGGCACACCTTTGCCACAACAGTGACCTTATCTAATGGAATTCCCATCGAAACTGTTTCAAAATTATTAGGCCATTCAAATATAAAAACAACACAGATTTATGCCCGGGTAATTGAAAGCAAAATAAGCAGTGACATGGATGTTTTATATGAAAAATTTAACGGTCACTCTTCCAACAAATTGAAACAACTTTCCTCTTAAGAAACAGATAGTTTAATATCTTTACACAGACAACCTTACGGTTTTCTTAAAATCAGATTTACCTCGCCATTGATATACTAATGGCGAGGTTATTATTCTTCTTTAAGAACTCAATATATAATCCACGGCCTTTTGTGCCAAACTTGCAGCAGAAACAATAAACTTCTTATCACTCTTTAATTTTCTTAGCCAACCTTCAATATAAGCTGCACTGTTATCAATGGTTGCATTTTCAATACCGCTTATACCGCAGAGATAAGCAGCGCCCATTTCGGCAACTAATTCTTCCTGATTATCATGAAATTCTGATAATCAGGATTATCCGAACAAGAATCTTATCCTAAATTAATTATCACATCATCTGGTATGCAGCCGCCTAATCATCTAAAAGTTAGGATGATATTTTCCCTTTCATCCGTATATTATTCTTGAGTTTCAC